>NZ_JAELTL010000060.1:0-31650 GCF_016428815.1 Serratia sp. ASV30
CTTATCTTACCCACTTTAGCGCATTGACCCTATCCTGATGCACCTGCTTCATGATCTGATCCACTATTCCTGAGTATTGGCCGTACAGACCTTGAGCAGATCGCCCAACTCTTCCAACTGCTGCGCCAGTTCCATGCTCAGCCAGACATAGCCATAGATAGGGGCTTCGCTGAGTTGAGCAGCACTGGCCTCTTGCATTAATGTCTTCAGCTCAGCGGAGATATCGCTCAGTTCACCGGCAATGACCTGCGCATGCAGGGGCTCACCATCTCGCATAATATTCGCCAGCGATTCGATAGCGCGCTGCGTCAACAACTGTGAACTACGCAAGGTTTTGGCATTGAGCATAATAAAATGGGTTTCACGCGAGGCCCAGTAAGCATCGGCTAACAGCTCCAACGTGCAAACCAGATTGCGGCTCAGGGTCTGTACCGCTTCAAAGACCGGTTTGGCGATATGAGTCTCTTTGCTGGCGGGGGCGATCAGTGTGCGTAGCTTCACCACATCGCCCAGCAAGTTTTTGAGCCTAGGCTCCAGCCGGGGCCGCTCAATCATGTTGGGTGAAAGGTAAGCGCCGTAGATCTTCCCTACCGTCTCCAGGCAATCCGCCATTTTCATTCGCCACAGCACATAAGCCCGCTGCGGGTAGATGCTGGTAAACAACAGCGCCAGCAACGAACCAAAAATCACATCGCCACTGCGCCACAGTGCGATAGATATATCGCCGGCCCCGGCACCGATGACCACTGCCAGCGTAATGCCCACCAGCAACGCCATATAGGGCCGTTTGCCCAGCGTCAGATAGCCGCAGGCAAACATCACCACCCCGCACCAGGCCAGCATCACCGGCAGTGAATACAGCTCCAGGTATAGCGCAATCAGGCCAGAAGCCGCACCAAACACCGTACCGGCAATACGTTCCAGCGCCCGTTGCAGCACGTTACCCCAAAAAGAGATCGGCCCCATCACGACGATCAGCGTGATCAACGGCCAGGTACCTTCCGGCACCGCCAGCAAACGGATCAACAGAAAGGTCAGGATAAAGGCCAACCCGATCCGTACCCCGTGGACGATACGGTAATTACGGTAGATCAGATGTTCAAAAGAAGAGATTTTTCTATCCAGACGCACGCTTGTCCCCACCAACCCTGCTGTAAAACCCTTATTTTAGTGGAACATTGCGGCTGACGTACAACACAAGCTGTTGAAAGATGTTTCCTGATTAGGAGAGGTTTAAGTTTACGCTAAAGATTTTAGCGGCAGAGGATTTACCTTTTTGCTAAAGAGTGAGATCATCGGCGCATGGAAACCAAAGAAATCAGGCGCAACAACCTGCGCGATCTGATGGCACGTTTCGCCCGGCAAGGCACCAACCAGAATGAGTTTGCTCTACTGGTGGGATCTTCTGCGCCAACGCTGAGCCAGATCACCGGTGAAAAATCCTCCCGCAACCTGGGCGACAACCTCGCCAGACGCATCGAGGCCAAACTCGGCTTGCCCAAAGGCTGGTTCGATGTATTCCATGAGAAGGCGCTGGAACAGCCGTTTGCCAACGTGGCGGCCGAATCGGATTTCCAACCGGCACGGCTCAAACCCGTGGTATGGGAAGATACCGAGCAGGACAAGGAAGAGTTTGTGGAGATCCCATTGCTGGATATCGATTTCTCCGCTGGTGACGGCTGCTACGAAATTGTCGATAGCGAAGAGTTTTCGCTGATCTTCCGCCGCTACTATCTGCACAAGATGGGGGTACCGGTGAACGCGGCACGCATTATCCGCATCTCAGGTTCCAGCATGGAACCCCGATTGCAGGATGGCGACGTGGTGGGCATCAATACCGTCGATACCCGCATCCGCGAAGGGAAAACCTATGCCATCCGCCACGGCAATCTGTTACGGGTCAAGATCCTGATTGAGCAGCCCGACGGTGGCGTGGTCATCCGCTCTTTGAATCGGGAAGAGTACCAGGATGAACGGCTCAGCTATCCACAGCGCAAAGAGCAGTTGGTGGTGCTGGGCCGGGTATTCTGGTCATCCTCCTCCTGGTAAGATCCTGGAAGCGGGCGCAGCATGCGGCGCCCCTGCGTACCAACCACTCAGCCGCTATTTAAAATCCACCGCCATTTGCTGCGGTATCGACAACCCACGGGTCGATTGCACGCAGCGGCCAATATAATCAGTAAAGCGTGGCGGCTTAGGCATGCCCAGCTTGAGGATTTTTTCGTTGCTAAAGCGCACGTTCAGCATGGCAAAGGAGCCGTACAGACGCATCGCTTTCAACATCAGGCGCTCATTGCACGGCCCGAAGATATCCTTCAACTGTTTGCGCATTTGCAACAGGGCTTCGTAGCTGACCTGCGCATAGCGATCGCCCACCGGTGGCTCCTCTAGTGCGGCGGCGATGGCATAATCGATATCCGCAAAACTGACGCTGCTCTCCTCCCCCGCCGAGATATGGTAAACATCGTTATCCAAGCTCTCGCGGTTGAGCAGCAGCACTAACGCATCGGCGCAATAGTCCACCGGGATCACATCGATGCTATCTTGCAGCGAACACATAAACTTACGCAGCATCAACGCCATACTGAACACCCAGAAAATACTGCTGGAGGGTTTGCAACCCAGCTGCGTATGCCCCACTACAATCGAGGGCCGGGCAATCACCAGCGGCAGCTGCGGACAGGTTTGCCGCATCAGTTGCTCGATGGTCGATTTGGAGCGGGTATATTCCACCAAATGTTCGGCGGTTTCTTCAAACTCGGCGCTTTCTGCCACCAGCGAGCCCACCTGAGGTGCACAAGACATTGCCGTGCCCACATGCAGAAAACGTTTTAATCCAACCACCTGAGCCATTCGCTGTGCAAATGCCAGCGTGCCTTCAACGTTAACCTTCCAAATAAGTGGGTTATTACCAAATGACGCGACCGCGGCACAGTTAACAACATGAGTTACGCTGTTAATACGAGCGTCAGACAAAAAACACTCGGGCTCACTTAAGTCACCCAGTAAAATATTCTCTACTGTCAGTTTATTCAGAATATTTTTATCTAGATTGAACTTTTCCATATTAGTGTAAATACGCTCTAACCCCTGCTCCTCAGTTTCCGCACGCACTAGGAGAAGATAGTTAACTTTTTGATTTTCAATCAGTAATTTTTCGAGCGCCGCACCACCGAGGAAGCCGGTCGCCCCAGTCAACAGTAACGTTTTCATCTTTGAAACCCACATTGGCATTGAATGGAGTTGAGTGTATGCCTATATTTATAAACCAATATTAAATAGAAACGCACTGAATGCTAAATTCATCTTCTTAATATTATCTTAAGAAAACCCTGAAACATTTATTGGGGGATTGGTAACAAGTAGACTCACCTTTTATTTCGCTCGTTTAAATAACATTTATGTTGTCTCTGATTTAATTAATGAGATTAATCCCATGCATTTGTTCAGGAGCTATCATGAGCTACAACCAAAAGGTCTGGCTGGCTGTATTAACCGTTTGCACGCTATTCTGGCTAGCCCTGATTAGCGGTCTCTATACCTATGCTAAATCCCTGGATCATCAGCACGATCATGGCCAACAAGAACAGGCGATGAGCACCAAGCCAGTAAAGCACCACCTCACTCTGGCACAGGCGCTGTGAAGGTTATGCCCTGAATGAGGTAGCGACAAATTCTCTTTAGCCCCATATTATGCGCTATCGAAAAGGGAGAAAGACATGCCACGACCATTGGATGGCCTACCCCAGCAAGAACGTGAAAGGATCCAAACCGATTTGCTGGCACTAAGAATCATTTATAGCGAGCGCTACGGCTACGCCTCCGAGTGGGAAAGCGCCGAGACGCACGTCCCCACGCATCTACGCGGCTACTTTCAGCAACGGCTGAACTTCTATCGCACTGCGCAGCGCCACTCAATTTAACGTTAAGCATTAACCAATACTTGGCATCGGTGATCGCGCCGTTACAATAGGGCTATTCCCTACGCCAACAAGAGATGCGATTTTGAGCAGCAAGGCACCGGCCACATTCTACATACACGATTACGAAACCTTCGGCAAAAGCCCGTCAATGGACCGCCCGGCGCAGTTTGCCGGGGTGCGTACCGATATGGATTTCAACATTATCGAAGAACCGCAGGTGTTTTACTGTGCGCCAGCCGATGACTACCTGCCCGACCCCGAAGCGGTGATGATCACCGGCATCACGCCTCAGTTGGCGCTGGCAAAAGGCGTTAACGAGGCCGAGTTTGCCCGCCGTATTCATGAAGCGTTCAGCGTCCCTGGCACCTGTATTCTGGGTTACAACAATATCCGCTTTGACGATGAAGTCAGCCGCAACATCTTTTACCGCAGCTTCTACGACCCTTACGCCTACAGCTGGCAAAACGGCAATTCGCGCTGGGATCTGCTAGACGTGATGCGTGCCTGCTACGCCCTGCGCCCGGAAGGTATCATATGGCCAGAAAATGAAGATGGCTTTCCCAGCTTCCGTCTGGAGCACCTAACGCGTGCCAACGGCGTTGAACACGAGCACGCTCACGATGCGATGTCCGATGTCCATGCCACCATCGCCATGGCCAAGCTGGTCAAACAGGCGCAGCCAAGGCTGTTTGACTACCTGTTGCAGCACCGCAACAAACACAAGCTCAATGCGCTGATCGACGTCGCGGAAATGACGCCATTAATGCACGTATCCGGCATGTTTGGCGCGGCCAGGGGTAACACCAGTTGGGTTTCACCGCTGGCCTGGCACCCAGACAATAAAAATGCGGTGATTATGTGCGATCTGGCAGGGGATATTACCCCGCTGCTGGAGCTGAATGCCGACGAGCTGCGTGAACGCCTCTACACCCGCCGCGATCAATTGGCAGCCGATCAGGCCCCGGTGCCGATCAAGCTGGTGCATATCAATAAATGCCCGGTGCTGGCTCCGGCCAAGACGTTGCTGCCAGAAAACGCAGACAGGCTAGGCATTGATCGTCAGGCGTGTCTGGAGAATCTGAAGGTGCTGCGCCAGCACCCGGAGATCCGTGAAAAAGTGGTAGCCATATTTGCCGAAGCCGCTCCTTTCACCCCGAACGATGATGTGGATGCCAAACTGTACGACGGTTTCTTCAGCGATGCCGACAAAGCGGCGATGAGGATCATTCAGCAAACCAAACCGCAGAATCTACCCGCGCTGGATTTGACCTTCAGCGATGGCCGGATGAAAGAGCTGCTGTTCCGCTTCCGGGCCCGTAACTACCCCAATACGCTGGACGACGCCGAGCAGCGCCGCTGGTTGCAGCACCGCCAAGAGGTGCTGAGTGCTGAACGGGTGCAGAGCTATATCTTGCAGTTGGAGTCGCTGTACAACCTGCACGAAGGGGATAAAGAGAAGATGGCGTTGCTGAAGGCGCTGTTTGATTACGGCAAACAGTTGGTGGGATAGCCCTGTGCTTTTCCATTGATTAACGGGCGCAGCATGTGGCGCCCCTACACAGCGAGTCGGATAAGATTCGTTAGTAATAAAAAGGGTTCCAACATGTGGAACCCTTTTTGCTATCGCGAGGCAGGTAAGTTGATTAAGCCACGTCTTCGCTTGCTTGTGGCACCGGCAGGCTGAAGCTGCGGGTGACAAACGTCAGATACAGCAGACCAATCGCCGCCCAGACCAGGCCTAGCGTCATCGAACTGACTTCCAGGTTGACCCACAATGCACCGACGGTTAACGCCCCCATTACCGGCAGGATCAGGTAGTTGAAGGTGTCTTTCAGCGTACGATTGCGTTTCTCGCGAATGTAGAACTGCGATATCACCGACAGGTTAACGAAGGTAAACGCGATCAGTGCGCCAAAGTTTATCAGTGCCGTAGCCGTAACCAAATCGAACGAAACGGCAGACAACGCTATCGCACCAACCAGCAGCACGTTCAGCGCCGGAGTACGCCATTTTGGATGCACATAACCGAAGAAACGCTCCGGGAATACGCCATCACGGCCCATAACGTACATCAGACGTGAAACACCCGCGTGAGATGCCATACCGGAAGCCAGTACGGTTACGCACGAGAACACCAGGATCACCGACTGGAAGAACTTGCCAGCCACATACAGCATGATTTCCGGCTGTGATGCGTCAGGATCTTTGAAGCGCGAGATATCCGGGAAGTACAACTGCACGAAGTACGACACCACGATAAAGATCACGCCGCCGATCAAGGCCGTCAGGAAGATGGCTTTCGGGATCACGTTTTCTGCATCTTTGGTTTCTTCGGATAACGAGCTGATGCCGTCAAAGCCGAGGAACGAGAAGCACAGAATGGTCGCACCGGTGATCATCGGCACCACGTGCGCGTTGTCAGACCAGAACGGACGGCTGCTCACCAGCGTACCAGCCCCCTCACCGTGAGAGATACCGTTAATCACCAGGCCCAGGAACACGATCATGATTGCCACCTGTACCACCACGATAATGGAGTTCAGGTTGGCCACCAGCTTGATGCCACGTAGGTTGAACGCCGTCATCAGGCCGACCAGGGCCGCAACGAAGATCCACGAAGGCACACCAGGGAAAATGGCTTCCAGGTAAATTTTTGCCAACAGGATGTTAATCATCGGCATGAACAAGTAGTCCAGCAGCGATGACCAACCCACCATAAAGCCGACGTGCGGGCTGATGGCTTTCTGGGCATAAGTATAGGCAGAACCGGCGGAAGGGAATTTCTTCACCAGTTTGCCATAGCTCAGGGCGGTAAACAGGATCGCCAGCAGAGCAAAGGCGTACGCGGTCGCGACGTGACCGTCGGTCAGGCCGGAGACGATGCCGAAGGTGTCAAAGATGGTCATGGGCTGCAAATAGGCCAGACCCATCATGACGACCGGGACTAAAGTCAGTGTTTTACGCAGTTGGGCGCGTTGGCCGGCAGCTGGTGCGGCGGTGATGATGTTATCGGACATCGCGTAGCCCCCCCTTACCTTCAGTCTTGCGGATAATAGACACGCCAAGACTCAAGGTTGCGGGGAAACTTCGCAACGTGCGACTGAATTCTAAAAGGGGGATGAGGGAAGCTGGATAACTAGGCACAAAAGCCTGTGTTGCTCCATAATCGCTGCGACCGCAACGGAAACCGGCGGGCACCGGTGCCAAGGTGAAAAATTGCCCCATCTTTCTTATCCTCATGAGTCACGACCATAAAGTTTTGGTTGATCGCGACGAACCTATTTATCTATCCGGCTCGATGTCCGGCCTCGCTTGGTGTATGAAACGCACGTTGGTAAAACATAATGCAAAAAAAAAATAACCGACGCGTTAAAAACGTCGGCTATCTGCATTTCGCGTATTTTGCCATAAGATCACAGAAAGACAAGATCCTGAAACCTTCTAATACAAATTCTTTTGCTTAATATCAGGAAAAACGCCCTTGCTCGCCATCAGGGTGCCTGATATCAGGCATTTTTCAGCATCCAGTCAATCTCGGTTTCCGTTACCAATCTCTCAAACTGCATCAGCTCACCCATTTTGCAGGCGTGATAAACCCGTGAAAAGCGTTCACCGAAGTAGTGTTTCAGTTCGTGCTGATGCTCGAATTCGTACAGGGCATCGCTTTGGCGGATCGGGAACGGCAGACCCTCCTGCTCCAAACCGTTGCCGGTCACAGGCTCTGGCAGCGGCAATTCGGTGTCTAGCCCGTACAGCATCCCCGCCAGGATCGTCGCCACCACCAGATAAGGGTTGGCATCGGCACCGGCCACTCGGTACTCCACGCGGTGGTTTTGTGCATCGCCACAGGGAATACGCAACGCCACGGTACGGTTGTTATGGCCCCAGGACGCCTGGATCGGCACGTACATCCCCGGCTGGAAACGGCGGAACGCATTGACGTTGGGTGCCAGCACCGCCATCGATGCGGGCATCAAGGCGATCATCCCGGCCAATGTCCGCTTAAGCAGCGCCGAGTCTTCGCCATCCGCTTCGGCAAACAGGTTTTTCCCCGCGCTGTCTACCACGCTGAGATGGACGTGCATGCCACTCCCCGCGTATTCCTCATAAGGTTTCGCCATAAAGGTGGCATGCATATGGTGATGTTCGGCCACCTGACGCACCAGCCGCTTCAGCGCCAGCGCATGATCGCAGGCTTGCAGCACGTTGTCGGTGTGATTCAGGTTTACTTCGAACTGGCCGGGGGAAGCTTCAGCCACCGCACCATCCGCCGGTAGCCCTTGCATCTGTGCCAGCGTGTCGATGTCGTTGAGCACCCCTGAAAAATGGTTGAGGTTATCCAGCGAATAGACCTGGCTCTGTACGTTACGCTCCTGAGTGCCCGGCGCGCACGGCGGTTGCAGATAACCTGCCGAGTCTCGCTGTCGATCGATGAGATAAAACTCCAACTCTACCGCTACCACCGGGAACAGTCCGCGCTGGCGCAACGCCTGCCATATTCGGTTCAGTACATTGCGGGGTTCAACGTCAAAGGGAGTACCATCTTCATCCAGCATGGTCAGCAATACCTGACCAACGTGTTGCGGATCTGCCGCCGACGGCGTCAGCGTACCGGGCACAGGCATGCAGATCCGATCCGGCTCGCCCAGTTCCTGGCCCAATCCGGCCTCTTCGACCACGTTGCCCAAAATATCCATAGCGAACACCGAGGCGGGGAAATAGCAGCCTTTTTCAACTTTTTTCAACCCGGAGACGGGAATGCGTTTACCGCGGAAGGAACCATTGAGATCGGTGAGAAGGATATCGATATACTGCGTGGCAGGATGGCGTTCCAAATAGTGAGCAACCTCACTTTGGAACGCGCTACTTCGCCTTTCTTCATTATGCTGTGCAAAATCTTCTACTACTGCGCTATTGGTTTGCATACATCACCTGCCGTTGTGCTCTTGGGAATGCCTTCGCATCCGCTTGCCGATTGACTTAACACATGGTTTGTTTTCTCTATAGAGTGCGCCACAGGCTGGCGCTCAAAATAACACCCATAACATGAAACATAGCTTTAACATAAATGGTTTGCAAATGTTACAATGGCGTTTGATTATTCGCCAGGGACTGCTAAATTGATAAAATATTGACCGAAAAGGCGTTGTTTTCGCTTTGTTGGTACAGAATTTCTTCCGCCAGACCAGGGGGAAACATGGGCAATATATTTTACAACGACCGCCCAACTACCGATATCATGTGGTTTCGATATCACTTAGACAGGTACCCGGCTCCGGGTGTGATCCCAACCTGTCGCTCCTATCAGAAGGAACTACCGCTATGAGCGAAGTCAGCTTGGCACCAGGCAAGCGCCTGTCGCAGATCCGTCAGCACTTGGGTTTGTCACAGCGCAGGGTCGCCGAACTGTCCGGATTAACCCACAGCGCCATCAGCACCATTGAGCAGGACAAAGTCAGCCCTGCCATTAGTACGCTACAGAAACTGCTGAAGGTCTATGGGCTATCGCTGTCTGAATTTTTTGCTGAACCTGAACGGCCAGATGAACCCAAAGTGGTGATCGAGCCGGACGATCTGATCGAGATCGGCAGCCAGGGCGTTTCGATGAAGCTGGTGCATAACGGCAGCCCTACCCGCAGCCTGGCCATGATGCTGGAGACCTATCAACCGGGCACCACCACCGGTGAGAAGATCAAACATCAGGGCGAAGAGATCGGCACGCTGCTGGAGGGGGAGATTATGCTGACGGTCAACGGCCAGACCTATCTGCTGACCGCTGGCCAGAGCTATGCCATCAACACCGGCATGCCCCACAGCTTCAGCAATACCTCAACGCGCGTTTGCAAGATCGTCAGCGCACACACCCCAACCACCTTCTGACAAGATCCGCCGGAGGAGTGATGATGGAACATGTTGCCAGCTATTATGCCGCCAGCGCCAACCCCCACGCTCCTTATCCCCAGCTGAACGAGGCTATCCGCTGCGATGTCTGCATTGTCGGTGGCGGTTTTAGCGGACTTTCCAGCGCACTGCACCTGATCGAGGCCGGTTACGACGTGGTAGTGCTGGAAGCCGCCCGCATCGGTTGGGGAGCCAGTGGGCGCAATGGCGGGCAGGTGGTCAACTCCTACAGCCGCGATATCGATGTGATTGAGGCTCGCTACGGCCAGCAGACAGCGGCAATGCTCGGCAGCATGATGTTTGAAGGTGCGGAGATCATTCGCCAGCGAATCGATCGCTACGCCATCGCCTGCGACTATCGCCCCGGCGCGGTTTCTGCCGCCTTAACGACCAAACAATTCAACGCGTTAACAGAGAAAATGGCGCATTGGCAGCGTTATGGCCACCCGCAACTGGAACTGCTGGACGGGGAAACCATGCGCCGCACCGTTGCCAGCGAACGCTATGTCGGCGGGCTGCTGGATCGCCACGGTGGTCATTTGCATCCGTTAAATCTGGCGCTAGGTGAGGCCGAGGCGGTCAGCCGCCATGGTGGACGGCTGTTTGAACAATCGGCGGTCACTCATATCGATTATGGTCAACCCGCCAAGCTACACACTGCTCTTGGCTCCGTCAGCGCCAATCTGGTGATCCTGGCAGGCAACGCGTATCTGGGGGAAAAGCTGGAACCCCGCCTCAGCCGTCTGAGCATGCCTTGCGGGTCACAAATCATCACCACCGAGCCTTTATCTGCGGATATGGCCCTTTCCCTGCTGCCGGATAATTACTGCGTTGAAGACTGTAACTATCTGCTGGATTACTTTCGCCTGACGGCAGACAACCGTTTGTTATACGGCGGGGGCGTAGTCTATGGCGCACAGGATCCGGCGGATATCGAGGCCAGGATCCGGCCCTTGATGCTCAAAACCTTCCCGCAGTTGAAGAAGGTGCGCATCGATTACCGCTGGACCGGCAATTTCCTGCTGACCCTGTCGCGCATGCCACAGTTTGGCCGCCTGGAAAATAACGTTTACTACCTGCAAGGCGACAGCGGCCACGGCGTGACCTTGACGCATCTGGCAGGCAAACTGATTGCCGAAGTGCTGCGCGGCGACGCGGAACGCTTTGATGCTTTCGCCCAACTTCCCCATTTGCCGTTCTTCGGTGGCCGCCATTTACAGGTGCCATTTACCGCGCTAGGGGCCGCCTACTATGCCCTGCGCGATCGCTTAGGGTTCTGATCCCCCCGCCAAGCCGCTTTTATCGGGTTAAGCGCATTTTGCATGTTGCAAAAATGGCAATTCGTGTTACAAAAGAGTTTCTTTAGCCGTCTATACATCCAAATGAATTTCACGTTGCCGCCACCACGCCGCGATTTGAAACACGAGGGGCGCAACGTCTTCAGCCAAACTATGCCGACCAACACCGCTTCACGCCTGGAGATGCGTAATATCTCCATCGCCTTTGCCGGGTTCAACGCACTGCAAAATGTCGATTTTACGCTGCAAGGCGGTTCGACCCATGCGTTGGTGGGGGCCAACGGCGCGGGTAAATCCACGCTGATGGGCATTCTCTCTGGCGCACATAACCATTACCAGGGTGAAATCTTTATCGACGGCCAAAAGGTCGATATTCATTCGCCGCTGCAGGCCCGCCAGCACGGGATCCAGGTGGTGCAGCAGGAGGTGGATGTGGCGCTGATCCCCACGCTGTCCGTCGCGGAAAACATCATGCTGGACTGGCTCAATCAGCCGGGCCATCTGCTGAACTGGCGGCAGTTGCATCGCCAGGCCGCCGCGCTGTTGCAGCAGCTTGGGCTGAATATCAACCCACGCCAACGCCTGGAAGCCTGTACGTTGGCGGAGAAACAGCAGGTGCTACTGGCCCGGGCGCTATCCCACCGCTGCCGTTTTCTGGTGCTTGATGAGCCGACGGCCCCGCTAGACAGCAATGAGAGCGAACGCCTGTTCCACATCGTGCGCCGCCTGCGCGCCGAAGGTATCGGCATCGTGTTTATTTCCCACCGCATCCACGAATTGAAAACCGTCTGCGACCATTTGACGGTGCTGCGCGACGGTCGTCATGCCGGTGAAGGCAGCATGCTGGGCCTGAGCGGTGAGCAGATCGTCGAAAAAATGCTGGGCCATTCGCTGGACGATATCTTTCCGGCCCCCCGCCCACCGCACGGCTCGCGCCCGTTGCTGCGGGTAGAGGGGTTGCACGATCGCCATAAACTGCGTGACGTCTCTTTAACTCTGCATCAAGGGGAGATCCTAGGCATTGCCGGGCTGGCGGGTGCAGGTAAGACCGAGCTTTGCAAAGCGTTATTCGGCGCAACCCCCAGTAAATTGACGCAGGGAGAGCTGCACGGCAAACCCTGGGCACCGCATTCGCCACATCTTTCGGTAGCACAAGGCCTGGCGCTGGTGCCGGAAGAGCGCCGCAAGGAAGGCATTTTTATCCACGAAGCCATCCCGATGAACCTCAGCGTCAGCGCCGATGACAGCTTCTCACGCTGGAGCCTGTTTAGCCGCCGCCGAGAACTGCGCTGGGCATTAGAGATTATGCAGCGGCTTGGCGTGAGGGCCTCTGGCCCACAGCAAAAGCTGGCTCGCCTGTCTGGCGGCAATCAGCAAAAAGTGGCGATCGGCAAATGGTTACGTGGCAACGCCGACGTACTGATCTTTGACGAACCCACCAAAGGCGTGGATATCAAGGCCAAACAGGATCTGTTTCGGCTGATCGACGGTTTGGCACGTGACGGCAAAGGCATTATCTATGCTTCCGGCGAGTTTTCCGAGCTGGTGGGCCTGTGCGACCGTATCTGCGTGCTGTGGGATGGCCGCGTGGTAGCAGAACTCAGCGCCGCCGATATTGATGAAGAAACCCTATTACTGTATTCCACCGGAGGAACTCCTGCGTGAGTAAAGAATTATCCCTGAAAAGCGTTCTGCCCTGGCGCCACCAGCTGTTTGAGTTTTTGTATAAATGGGGGATGTTGCTCACCGTTGTCGCCTTGATCGCGCTGTTTGGCCTGGCTTCCGACAATTTCCTCGATGCCAACAACATCATCAACATTTTGCGTTCGATCGCCATCGTGACGGTGATTGCCATTGGCGTGTCGATCTCACTTTCTGTGGGCGGCTTCGATCTCTCCGTCGGCTCAACGGCGTCGTTGGCTAATGCGTTGGTGATCTCGCTGTTTGCCTGGTACGGCTTCGGCACTACCGGTGCCATCGTGCTGACGCTGCTGCTGTGCACGCTGGTCGGCCTGTTCAATGCCTTTTTGATCGTGGTGCTGAAGATCCCCGATATGCTCGCCACGCTCGCTAGTCTGTTCGTTATCCAGGGCGTGGCCATGACCTACAGCTACGGCGGCTCCATCACCCAGAATATGGTGCTGCCAAACGGGGATATGGCCGAAGGCGTGATCCCAGAGGTGTTTTCCACGCTGGGCCAGGTGCCGGTGATCGTGCTGATTATGCTGGCGGTGACGGTGATCATGCAGCTTTTCCTGTCGCTGACCAAGCATGGCCGCCGGATGTATGCCATCGGCGGTAACCCGGAGGCTGCCCGGCTTTCCGGTATCCGCACGGTACGTTACAGGGTTACCGCATACGTGCTTTCCTCCCTGCTGGCGGGCCTTGGCGGTATTTTGCTGGCGTCACGTATCGGTTCCTCACAGGTTAACGCTGGTGGCGGTTACCTGATGGATGCGGTAGCAGCAGCCTATATCGGTTTCTCCCTGGCGGGCTCCGGCAAGCCTAATGCTCTGGGTACCCTGGTTGGCGCGATTATCCTGGGCGTATTGCAAAACGGCCTGGTGATGCTCTCCGTGCCCTACTACGCCATGGATATCATTAAAGGGCTGGTGCTGGCATTGGCACTGGCGATCACTTACATCCAGAAACGCTGACCTCCCCCCGGCGCACCACTGCAGTGCGCCGGGCTATCCCCCTCCTTTTCCTCTGGTTTCAATACATTACTGATCAAATATACAAATGATACGAGTTATCATTTGCATTTACATTTCTGTCAATTTCCTTACAATGGCCTGACGTTTTACTCACGCAACGGAAATTCTCGCGGCAGCGTGAAAACATATTCTTTTAAATCAAACAACTAACAGGAAAACCTGTTGACCTCGGGACGGGAATATTTAACCCATGGAAAAGCCAAGCTATAACACTTTAACCGCGTTAATCCTCGCATCACTCGCCAGCGGCAGCGCTCTGGCACAAACTGAAGATACCATGGTGGTCACCGCCTCCGGTTTCCAGCAGAGAATTCAAGATTCGCCGGCCACCATTTCGGTGATCCCTCGCCAACAGTTGGAAACCCGCGCCTACCGCGACGTCACCGATGCGTTGAAAGACGTGCCGGGCGTGGTGGTAACCGGCGGTGCCAGCAGCAGCGATATCAGCATTCGTGGTATGTCCTCCAAATACACGCTGATCCTGATCGATGGTAAACGTGTCGATACGCGTGGCACCCGCCCTAACAGCGATAATGCCGGTATCGAGCAAGGTTGGTTGCCGCCATTGCAGGCTATTGAACGTATTGAAGTGGTACGCGGGCCAATGTCTTCACTCTATGGATCCGATGCCATGGGCGGGGTGATCAACATCATCACGCGCAAAACCTCGACCACTAAAGACTGGGTTGGCTCCCTGCAAGGCGATGCCACCATTCAGGAAGACCGGGATTCCGGTGATATCTACCAGACCAACGCCTACGCCTCCGGCCCGCTGATCGAGGGGCTACTTGGCCTGCGGGTGAATGGTTTGTTCTCCCATCGTGGGGAAGACCACTTCACCAATGGCTTTAACGAACAGCGTATGCGCAGCGGCACGGCGGTATTCAGCCTGACGCCGGATGAAAAGAACGATTTTGATTTCGAAATCGGCCGTTCCCTGCAGGATCGCAACAGCACGCCGGGTAAGTCCGTAGCATTAGAAAACTGCCGCAAAGGCGTCTGTAAGCCGAACTCCTCCAGCGACAACCTGTATACCCGTAATAACTACTCGATCACCCATAACGGCTATTACGACTTTGGTAACAGCACCAGCTACATTCAGCGCGAAGAGACCAATAACCCCGGACGTAACATGAAGATGTACAACACCATCTTCAATACCCAGACCCAGTTTGACCTTGGCTCCCACATGCTGAACCTCGGCGGGCAATACCGCTACGAGAAATTGCAGGACGGTGGCAACCAGCTGGAAGCCGCTGACGGTTTAGACCAGTTGACCCGCTGGAGCTGGGCGCTGTTCGCCGAAGACGAATGGGCGCTGACCAACGATTTCAGCCTGACCACCGGGATCCGTATGGATCGCGATCAGAACTACGGCAGCCACTGGACACCACGCATGTATGGCGTGTGGCACCTGACAGAGATGTGGACCGTAAAAGGCGGAGTTTCTGCGGGTTATCGCTCGCCAGACCTGCGCCAGTCCTCTGCCAACTGGGGCCAGATCACCGGCGGTGGCGTGAGCAACGGCATCATCGTGGGTAACCCGAATCTGAAGCCAGAGAAAAGCATCAGTGAAGAAGTCGGTATACTGTGGGATAACCAGGAGGGGCTGAACGCAGGCGTCACCCTGTACAACACCGATTTCAAAGACAAGATCACCGAAGTTCGCCGCTGTAACAGTTCAGAGGATCCGGCCTGCACCATCGGTAACACCACTTATGATTTCGTCAGCGACCGCGTCAACGTGGATAAAGCCAATATGCGCGGTGTCGAAGTGACCACCGGCTGGCAGATCACCGAAGACTGGAAGCTGAGCACCAACTACACCTTTACCGAGTCTGAACAAAAGAGCGGTGAGTTCCAGGGCAAGGCGCTGAACCAGATGCCGAAGCACATGATCAATGGCGTGCTGGATTGGCAAGCCACTGAGGATCTCGGCCTGTGGTCACGCGTTAACTTCCGCAGCGAAACCTCGGAATACCTGAGCCGTACCTCCATGGCGGTCAGCACGCCATCCTATACGTTTGTTGATGCCGGGGTGAGTTACCAGGCGCTTAAAAACCTGCAGCTTAGCGGCGGGGTTTACAACATTCTGGATAAAACCGTGGATTACGAACACTACAATACCACGCTGGATGGCCGTCGTTATACCGTAGGCATGACTTACAACTTCTGATTGCCGAGTATAGTTTGTAACAAGGGGCTGCCATCGTGCGGCCCTTTTTTTGGTTAGCGTTTAACTGGGGGGTTTTTACGGGGAGATAACGCGGCGGTAACCCGCCGCGTCTAGAGCCAATCACTTACTTGTCAGGATTCCACTTCGGGAATTCCATTTCGCTGTACTTCACCACTTTGGTGCCGCGCGTCAGCTTATAACCGAACCAGATAATCAGGAACAGTGGAATACCGATGTAGGTCGCCGTCACGCCGTACCAGTCGATACGGTCCGCCAGGAAGGCCTGATAGTTCTGCCCCAGCGTGATGATCAAGCACAGCACGAAGGCAAACATTGGCCCCAACGGGAAGAAACCGGACTGATACGGCAGATCGCTCAGGCTATTCCCTTGCATCACATAGCCGCGGCGGAAACGGTAGTGGCTGATGGCGATCCCCAACCAGGCGATAAAGCCGGTCATGCCCGAGGTATTGAGCAGCCACAGATAAACGGACTGATTACCAAACATCGAGCTAAGGAAGCACAGCGCCGCCACGACGGTGGTGGCATACAGCGCATTACGCGGCACACCGCCTTTTGACAGCTTGGCGAAAATGCGTGGTGCCTTGCCTTCCGAAGCCAGCGTGAACAGCATACGGGTTGAGGCATACATCCCGGAGTTACCCGCAGAGAGTACCGCCGTCAGGATCACCGCGTTCATCACCGCCGCCGCAGACAGCAGGCCAGCATGTTCGAATACCAACGTGAACGGACTGACGCTGATGTCTTTCACGTCATTGCGTAACAGGCTTGGATCGGTATAAGGAATGATCAGGCTGATGATCAGGATCGCGAAGATATAGAACAGCAGAATACGCCAGAACACCTGGCGCACCGCGCGTGGAATGTTCTTGCCCGGATCTTCCGACTCGCCCGCCGCGATACCGATCAGCTCGGTGCCCTGGAACGAGAAGCCGACGATCATCGCCACGCCAATCATGGCCGAGAAGCCACCGGCAAACGGCGCATCACCGATCGTCCAGTTATGCCAACCGGCATTTTCACCGCCCTTCAGGATACCGAAAATCATCAGTACGCCAAGGCCGATAAAGATAATTACCGTGCTCACCTTGATCAGCGAGAACCAGTATTCCGCTTCACCGAAGCCTTTGACCGAGATGTAGTTAAGCAAGAACATCAGGCCAAGGAACAGGGCGCTCCAGATCCAGCCCGGCGTGTCTGGGAACCAGTAGTTCATCACCAGCTGTGACGCCACCAGGTCGACCGCAATGGTTACCGCCCAGTTGTACCAGTAGTTCCAGCCCAGCGCAAAGCCGAAGCCCTCTTCAACATACTTGGCACCATAGGTGGAAAACGATCCTGAAACCGGCATAAACGCCGCCAGCTCACCCAGGCTGGTCATCAGGAAATACACCATCAGACCAATCAATGCATAGGAGAGTAACGCGCCGCCTGGACCTGCCTGGGAAACCGTTGCGCCAGAGGCAACAAACAGGCCGGTACCGATGGAACCGCCAATGGCAATCATGGTTAAATGCCGCGCTTTCAGCTCGCGGCGTAATCCGGGTGCTTGCTGCCCCGCTGTTTTTATATCCTGCTGAGCCATTCTTACCCTATCTGCTCGTCAAAAATGAGGGCCGGATTGTAACAAATACCCGCCAGCGAACTAGTAACATTGCCCTGATATAAGATAGCTTCATAATCCGCGGCCAATTATTAGCAGCGGTCCTAATGATGACTTTATGCCACCTTGAGCGGATGTTGCCCAATGCAATAGCTCAAGAAACGCTGTAGCGCATTGGAAAGGTGTTTTTGCCGGTGATGGATCAGATACAGCGTGCGCATCAATGGCGGCAGAGGGATACTCAGTTCCACCAAGGCTCCGCTAGCCAGCTGTTCTTCCACAACGCGACGTGACAGGCAACTGATGCCGATACCATGGCGCACCGCGTGCTTGATCGCTTCCGAGTTGCCCAACTCCATCACCAACTGGAAGTTTGGCAGGTGCGCCAGTAGCAAATGATCCAGCACTTCCCGCGTGCCAGACCCCCGCTCCCGCAGGATCCAAGGGGCGCTGGCCAGCGTTGCGAGAGTCACCGGTTGCCGTAGCAATGGGTTATCCGGCGCGGCAAACACCACCAGCTCATCTTCAAGCCACGGCTGGGTGACCAACTCAGGCATGTGGCACGGCCCTTCGATCAGCCCCAGATCGACACGAAAATCGGCTACTGCAACAATCACCTCCTGGCTATTCCCCACATTCAATTCCAACGGAGTAGCAGGAAAATCTTTGCGATAGTGGGCAATCATCTCTGGCAGCATATAGTTGCCGATGGTGCTGCTGGCGGCGATACGTAACGCGCCGCTGTCATGCAGGAACAGCTGTTCAATTTCCCCAGCCTGTTCCAGCAGAGCCAGTGCTTTGGGATATAGCAAGCGGCCATGTTCGTTGATCACCAGGCGTTTACCCACGCGATCGAACAACAACACCTTCAGTTGTCCTTCCAGATCGGCCAGCGCCGCGCTGACCGCCGATTGTGATAAAGCCAATACCACTGAGGCCTGAGTGGTGGATCCGCTTTTCAGCACCTCGGTAAAAACTTCCAGTTGGCGCAAAGTGATATGCATAACAGCCTCGACATAAAGAGAATGGTTATACCCGCGTCTTTCAAGCTGCCGCGTTGTTACCTGTGCTTGAAATCCATAAGGTAAAGACAAAACCATTTAAATTAAAACACCAAAAAAACAGTCACACGGCGTCGGTAAGCTCACCGCCCTGCCTTATAAGGTTATCACGTTTACAGGATTAGGCTTGGCGACGTAGCCGAACCGTCCAGGCGATAAACCACTTATTCCGATAGGTTATAAATATATAATCAATTTCTCTTTTAGGTCACCTGCTTTTATCATTGCACTCAGGAATTTAGCAGAGGACAGAATAATCATGGCGAGTCACAGCACTCAACCCTATCCCGAACAGCGTTTTCCCCTGTTTGGACTACCCCGGTTGATACCAGGCTTACTGCTGACCGGCGCGCTGACCGCGTTTTCGGTCTGGGCGGGCGATGTACCCTGGATTGCCGGGTTGGGATTAGGCGCTCTAACGCTGGCGATCCTGTTCGGCATCCTGGTTGGCAACACTCTTTATCCCTGGTTGCAGCCTAGCTGCCACACCGGCGTACAGTTGGCCAAACAGCGGCTGCTGCGCCTGGGGATCATTCTTTATGGCTTTCGTTTAACCTTCCAGCAAATTGCCGACGTGGGGGCCAGCGGGATCATTATCGATGCCCTGACCCTGAGCAGCACTTTCTTGCTGGCCTGCTGGTTGGGTAAAAAAGTGTTCGGCCTCGATAGCCAAACCACCATGCTGATCGGTGCCGGTAGCAGCATCTGCGGAGCCGCAGCCGTAATGGCCACCGAGCCGGTGCTGAAGGCGGACTCCAGCAAGGTTGCCGTCGCAGTCTCTACCGTAGTGGTGTTTGGTACGCTGGCGATCTTTGCCTATCCGTGGCTGTATCAACTGAATGAGCACTTCCAATGGCTGCCGTTGACGCAGGAAACCTTCGGCATCTACGCAGGTTCGACAATCCATGAAGTGGCTCAGGTGGTTGCTGCTGGCCATGCCATCGGCCCGGATGCGGAAAACGCGGCGGTGATCGCCAAGATGATCCGCGTCATGATGCTGGCCCCGTTCCTGCTGTTGCTGTCTGGCTATATCAGCCGCCGGGCCGGTAGCGGCAGCGGCAGCAAGAGTGAAAAATCGGCCATCACCATTCCGTGGTTCGCCGTATTGTTCATCGCCGTTGCCGGGCTGAACTCGTTCAACCTGATCCCGGCCACGCTGGTACAGCATCTGATCACCATCGACACCTGGATGCTGGCCATGGCAATGGCCGCCTTAGGGCTGACCACCCACATTAGCGCGGTACGTCAGGCTGGTGTGAAACCCATCTTGCTGGCGACGCTGCTGTTCGTCTGGCTGATCGTTGGCGGCGGTGCAATCAACCTGTTGGTGCAGCACCTGTTGTGATCCCCCCTCTTCAGGCCCGAGCTTTCGGGCCTGCTTGTTTTACCCCCGCCATTCAATCCTTCGCTTATCAATGCCATAATGGCAGCGTTAACACAGGAGAATGAAAATGAAGTTTGTCGGTGCACACGTCAGCGCTTCTGGCGGCGTAGATCAGGCCGTGATCCGCGCACACGAATTAGAGGCGACCGCATTCGCCCTGTTCACTAAAAATCAGCGTCAATGGAAGGCCGCCCCGCTGCCTGCCGACGTGATAGACAAGTTTAAAAGTGCCTGCGCACAGTACGGCTTCGGCCCAGGGCAGATCCTGCCGCACGACAGCTATCTGATTAACCTCGGCCATCCGGTAACGGACGCGCTGGAGAAGTCCCGCGAGGCGTTTCTTGATGAGATGCAACGCTGTGAGCAACTGGGGCTGACGCTGCTGAACTTCCACCCGGGCAGCCACCTGATGCAGATCGATGAGGATAAATGCCTGGCAAGGATCGCCGAGTCAATCAACATCGTGCTGGATAAAACCCAGGGCGTCACCGCCGTGATCGAGAATACCGCCGGGCAAGGCAGCAATCTGGGGTTCAAGTTTGAACATCTGGCGGCGATCATCGACGGTGTAGAAGACAAGAGCCGCGTCGGCGTCTGTATTGATACCTGCCACGCTTTCGCCGCCGGTTACGATCTGCGTAGCGAAGAGGACTGCCAGAAGACGTTTAAAGAGCTGGGTGACGTGGTGGGCTTTAACTACCTGCGCGGTATGCATCTTAACGATGCCAAGAGCGAGTTTGGCAGCCGAGTTGACCGCCACCACAGCCTGGGTGAAGGCAATATCGGTAAGACCGTGTTCAGCTATATCATGCGCGACCCGCGCTTTGATAATATCCCGCTGATCCTGGAGACGGTGAACCCGGATATCTGGGCAGAGGAGATTGCCTGGCTGAAAGCGCAGCAGTAATTTTTCTGCAGACATAAAAAAACCGGCATTTTTCAGATGCCGGTTTTTTATTTTGTGGTTGTCGTTACGCGACCGTGGCTACCGGCGCTTCAGAGCGTTTGAGGACCGCATAGGCCACGCCCGCCAGCAGGGTACCCGCCACAATCGCCAGCAGATACAGCAGCACCGGCGAGATAGCACCTGGGATCAACAGCACGAACAGACCACCGTGTGGTGCCATCAGTTTTGCACCGAAGGCCATCGACAGCGCACCGGTCAAAGCACCACCAGCGATACAGCACGGCAGAACGCGCATCGGGTCACGGGCAGCAAACGGGATTGCCCCTTCAGTGATAAAGCACAGGCCCAACACCAACGCGGCTTTGCCCCCTTCCTGCTCGGACTTCTCGAACTTGCGACGAGCCAGAATGGTTGCCAGCCCCATCGCCAGCGGTGGCACCATACCTGCCGCCATAATCGCCGCCATAGGTGCGTAGACCGAAGAGCTCAACAGCGCCACACCAAAGGCATAGGCCGCCTTGTTGACCGGGCCGCCCATATCGGTACACATCATCGCACCGAGGATTGCGCCCAGCAGTACCGCGTTGGCGGTGCCGAGCGATTGCAGCCAGTTGGTCAGGCCAACCATGATCTTGGCGACGGGCGTGCCCACCACGTAAATCATGATCAAGCCGGTGATCAGGCTGGCAACCAGCGGAATAATCAGGATCGGCTTGAGCGCTTCCATACTCGGTGGCAAACGCAGTTTACCGCTGATGGCCTTGGCCACGTAACCCGCCAGGAAACCGGCAATAATACCGCCAAGGAAACCCGCACCGGTGCTGACCGCCAACATACCGCCAATCAGGCCCGGAGTCAGGCCTGGACGATCCGCAATGGAGAACGCAATGTAGCCCGCCAGAACCGGCACCATCAGCGCAAAGGCCGAACCACCACCGATCTGCATCAGCGCCGCAGCCAGCGTACCTTTGACTTCAAACGCCTTGATACCAAACACGAATGACAGCGCAATACACAGACCACCCGCCACCACCATCGGCAGCATGTAAGACACGCCGGTCAGCAGGTGGCGATAAGGCCCTGCGCTCTCTTTCTTCTTGCCTGAGCTCGCGGTGCTGCCACTTTTTTGCGGTTGGAAGATCTCGGCTTCTACCTGTGCCTTATCCAGTTCCTGCGCAGTTTTCTTCAACGCCAAACCGGTCGAGGTGCGATACATCGGCTTGCCGGCAAACTTGTCCAGATCCACTTCGATATCGGCCGCGACAATCACCAGGTCGGCCGCAGCCACTTCTTCTGGGGTGATTGCATTCCCGGCACCGACGGAGCCACGGGTTTCCACTTTCACCCACCAGCCACGTTTCTTGGCTTCGCTCTCGATGGCTTCGGCCGCCATAAAGGTATGCGCAACGCCGGTCGGGCAAGCGGTAACGGCAACAATACGTTTCGGACCGGCAGATTTTGCCGGTGCTACCGCCTGGGCCGGAGCCTGATACGGTTTGGCTTGCGCCTGTGCTGTGGCCAGGAAGGCTTCAGGTTCACGCACCGCGTGTTCCACATCACCGATATAAACCTGTTTGCCGTTCAGCTCAGCGTCAGCAGGTGCAGCAACACCCGCTACCACCACCAGTTCAGCCTCGTTGGCCGTGTTAACCAGCGTCAGGCCGGTTTTGGCCGCAGCGGCCTCAAGCATGCGTTTCGCCAGGTGGCTACGAGCCTGCCCGAGCGAACTGTCTATCATCAGCAGCGTTTTCATTCTGACTCCTGCGATTAATTAAAGGGTTTCAGATCGACGCGCGCCATCATCGCGGCCAACTGCGGGCGATCGGTGATGCCAACGTTGCTCTGGCTCACTGCCAGGGCAGCCACGGCAGTGGCCAAGCGCAAGGTATGTTCGCTGGATTCACGCATCAGCAGGCCATAGATCAGGCCGCCGACCATGGAATCACCGGCACCCACGGTGCTGACCACCTCACAGGCTGGCGGTTTGGCGATCCAGGCACCAGAGGCGTTAACCCACAGCGCACCTTCGGCACCCAGTGAGATCACCACGTGGGCTATGCCCTGTTCACGCAGGGCGTGAGCGGCTTCCACCACATCGTCCAACTTCGGCAAGGGTTTGCCTGCCCAGATTTCCAGCTCACGGCGGTTAGGTTTTACCAACCACGGCGAGGCTTTCAGCCCGGCCACCAGCGCTTCACGGCTACTGTCAAAAATGATGCACGGACACTGCGCACGTAGGCGGGTCATCCACTCGGTGAAGGCTTCCGGAGCAACCCCGGCAGGCAAGCTACCGCTGACCGCTACCATATCGAACTGGCCCAGCCAGCTCAGAGAATCCACCACAAAGCGTTCCCAATCCTGCGGCGTCACTTCAAAACCGGAGAAGTTGAAATCGGTCACTTCACCGTCTTTTTCCGTCAGCTTAACGTTGATACGTGTACGCCCAGGGACCACCTGGAAACGGTTGGCAATCCCCAAATCGCTGAACAGCAGTTGGAAACCATCCTGGTTGTCTTTACCAAGGAAACCGCCAACGGTGACGTCGATACCTAAATCTTTCAGTACCTTGGCAACGTTGATCCCTTTACCTGCCGCATGGAGACCGGCAGTTTTTACCAGGTTAACCTCGCCCCGTTCGATCTCCGGGCAAAAGCCCACCAGATCGTAAGCCGGATTCAGGGTTATGGTTGCTACTCTTCTGCTCATGCTGCACCCTCGCCAAGACCTTCACTGATGGCTTCGCCGATGGCTTTCAGCGCTGCTTCAGCATCGTCACCACTGGCGGTAAAGCGCAGGTGATGACCTTTTTTCACTCCCAGTGCCACGACCTTCATCAGGCTGCGGCCGTTAGCCGGTTTACCACTACCGTCGAGATTGGTAACGGTAATTTCACTGGAGAACTGTTTGATTACGTTGACCAGCGCAGTGCCTGGGCGAGCATGCAGGCCATGCTCATTGCGCACTACGTATTCCGCACTCAGAACCGCGCTCTCTTCGGCAACTTCGCTGGTCAGTAGCGCCAGCACGCCCACCGCATCGGCGTTCAGCAAGCGTTCAGCTTTTTGGCTCACTAACAGATCGCTTAAGTAGTTCAGCACCGTCAGCGGTTGTTGATCGGCGACGGCGACGGTCAGCAACAGCGCGACCTTTTCGCCTTCTTCATCAAACGCCTGTGCCGGGCGGCTGACGGTGGCTGCGCTGGTCAGGTTGCCTTCGGTGCTGTCACTCAACCAGATACCCTGCCCCAGATTCAGCGGTTTGCGGGTGATCACATCGCTGACAAACTGGGCGTTAACCGCTCCGATTTTTTGCAGACGGCCCGCGTTCAAAGCTTGCAGCGTCATCAGCGAATCGGCGGCCACATCAAGAGCAATCAGTGAGGCATCAAACTTGAATTCAGCCGCCAGCTTCTCGCCCATCAGCAAACTGCGCAGTTCTTCGGCTGAAGTCGTTTTTGCCAGCTGTTCGGCGACGCTGTCATCACTGAGCACGTGCGTGAGCTGACGCAGTAATGCCAGGTGTTCATCAGAACGCGCAGCAATGCCGATCACCACATAGGCCGTCTGGCCTTCGCCCCACTCGATACCTTGTGGAAACTGGAATACCTGAACACCGGTGTTCAGCACCAGATCGCGGGTATCTGTAGTGCCATGTGGAATGGCGATGCCGTTGCCCAGATAAGTAGAGGTTTGCAGCTCGCGCTGCAGCATGCCGTCAACATAGGCGGCGCTGACGCATCCGGCAGAGGTAAGCGCTGCCGCTACCTGCCGGATGGCTTCCTGTTTGCCGCTAGCGGCAGCTCCCAGGTGAATATCTTGCTGTGACAACTGGAACATGGTTCTCCTCTCCTGCTGAATTGAATCGTTTCAGCCAAGTTAAGAAAAAGGAGCGTTACCCATCGCCTAACCAGGCCATCGATGACGCTGAAACGTTTCAATGAGTGTGTGAGCAGCAATCACCGAAAGCAAGTTTTCTCGATCTCGGCGTGATAGTTTTTTGACCTTACGCACACTTTTCTGGCTAAAGCCCCCATGTACAGGGGAAAATGGCATACTGTGCTGAAACAGTGCTGAAGGAAGATAACAACATGGTTGCCACCGGTATCGGGGTCATAATCGTTAACGCTCAAGGGCAAATCCTGCTGGGGAAACGCTGCAGCACCCATGCCCCTTTTTGGTCGATCCCCGGGGGTCATCTTGACGCGGGGGAAACCTTTGAGCAGTGTGCCCAACGCGAAATCGCCGAAGAGACCGGGTTGCAGATAGCTCCGCCAACCTTTATTGGTGTCAGCAATAATCTGCAAACCTGGCGGGCAGAGGGAAAACATACGGTGTCGATCTGTATGCTGGTTCAGCATCCAGGAGGGGAAGCCGAGCTGAAAGAGCCGGAAAAATGTGCCGAATGGCGCTGGTGTTCCCCGCACGACCTGCCGGAGCCTCATTTTGAAGCGAGCAGAACGGCGATCCACCTATGGTTGAGCCAACAGGTATATCTGCCTATATTATGACGTTATCCCCTGTAATTTCTCCTCTGTTCATCTCAAGCATAGCGTTATGTAAAATAGAATATAACGCTAATTTATTGCTCAATCACTCTACTTTTCACTGTAAATACCCCTAAGGTATTAGGTTTCTTTTGCGAAAATACCTATACTTATCCAGGTGTTTTTGACCTGGTGTCGAAACCTTTTTGGCAAGTTTTTCCTTGGTATTTCATAACTATAAGTGGGTTCAATATGAGCAAAAAACAAGCTGGCTTTGAAAAGCGACGCCGGTGGGGATGGCTTTGGATTTTGGTGATCGGGATTATTCTCGGCGCCGCACTGCTGGCAGGGACCGCAACGGTCTTCCATAAAACCAGCGATACCGCCTTCTGTGTCTCCTGCCACACCATGCAACAACCTCTGGCCGAATATCAAGGCAGTGTCCACTTCCAGAACG
This sequence comes from Serratia sp. ASV30, assembly GCF_016428815.1. Classification (NCBI taxonomy): domain Bacteria; kingdom Pseudomonadati; phylum Pseudomonadota; class Gammaproteobacteria; order Enterobacterales; family Yersiniaceae; genus Serratia; species Serratia sp. ASV30. The sequence continues at coordinate 25,932 of NZ_JAELTL010000060.1, forward strand.
CCAAGGGGATCCGCGCTGAATGCGCCGATTGCCACGTCCCTCATGAGCCGCTCGATTACCTGTGGACCAAGATCCGCGCGGTGAAAGACATATACGGCGAAATGACCGGCAAAATCGACACCCCGGAAAAATACGAAGCCCATAAGCTGGCCATGGCGCAATCGGTGTGGAAAACGCTGAAAGAAAACGATTCGGCCACCTGCCGTTCTTGCCATAGTTTTGATGCCATGGATATCACCGCCCAGCGTCCTGAAGCCCGTATTCAACACCCGGTGGCCATCAAGCAAGGCGAAACCTGTATCGACTGCCACAAGGGCGTTGCGCATATCCTGCCGGATATGAGCGGTGCCGCACAGGCTGGCGCTGCCGAACTGGCGAAAGCCGCGGCGGAAACCTCTCCAACAGCGACCACGCTGTTCACCATCGCCACCGAACCGTTCTTCCTGAAAGCCGACGATACGCATAATGCCGGTAACCTGATGCCTTCAACCGAAGTTCACGTCGTGAAACAGGAAGGTGACAAGGTGCTGGTTGACGTCAGCGGCTGGCAACAGGATGGCGTCAGCGAAGTATTCTACGCTGCGCAAGGTAAACGTATCCTAAGCGTCCTGCTGGGCGAAGATGCGCGCAAACTGCTGAAAACCGGCAGCACCATGACCGACGCCGAAACTGGCCTGGTCTGGCATCAGGTTTCATTGCAGGTGTGGTTACCACGTAAGCAACTGATCGACGATCAGCAGAAAATCTGGCGTTACACTGCCGATATGATGTCCGCCAACTGTACCGGCTGCCACGGCCTGACCGCCCTTGATCGCTTCAACGCCAACCAGTGGATCGGCGTGATTAAAGGTATGGCTCCTCGCACCTCGCTGTCACAAGAACAACTGCGCGTTCTGACGCAGTACGTTCAGAAACATGCCAGCGATATGCAACCTGCCACACCGGCCAAAAGTTAAGGGAGAAGCGAAATGAGCAAGTACCAACAACAACCATTGGCCATGAGCCGCCGTCGTTTCCTGACCGGTGCCAGCGCCTTGGCCGCCGTGCCTCTATTTGCGGGCCTATGGCCTAAATCAGCGTTGGCGGAAGCCATCAGCCAGGCCTTGCCACAGTTTGTGGCCTTACGTCAGGCGCAGAAAGGCATCCTGACCGGGGCGCACTGGGGCGCATTTGAAGCTATCGTGCAAGACGGAAAAATGGTTGGCGTGTTGCCGGTCAAAGACGATCCTTACCCGAACGATCTGATCACCATGGCTCCCCACCAGGTCCATGCGGAAAACCGTATCAAGTACCCAATGGTACGTAAAAGCTGGCTGGAAGGCGGCCCTGGCAGCCGCACCGAGCTGCGCGGCAACGATGAATGGGTGCGCGTCAGTTGGGAAAAAGCGATCGATCTGGTCGGTAACGAAATCGTCCGTTTGCAAAAAGATCACGGCCCGCAGTCGATCTATGCCGGTTCTTACGGCTGGAAAAGCGTGGGCATGCTGCACAACAGCCGTACCCTGCTGCAACGCCTGATGAACCTGAGCGGCGGCTTCCTTGGCTACGCCGGTGACTATTCTACCGGTGCTGCACAGGTGATCATGTCGCACGTGATGGGGTCAATGGAGGTTTACGAACAGCAAACCGCCTGGCCAAACGTCATCGACAACAGCCAACTGGTGATCCTGTGGGGCTGTAACCCGATGGTTACGCTGAAAAACAGCTGGAACGTACCCGACCACGTCGGCCAGACCGGCTTTGAGGCACTGAAGAAGAAAGGCACCCGCATCATCAGCATCGATCCGGTGCACAGCGACAGTGCCAAATATGTCGGCGCACAGTGGATCGCTCCGCGTCCGTACACCGACAGCGCGATGCTGATCGGTATCGCCCACACCCTGTTGACCGAAAAGCTGCATAACCCGGACTTCCTGAAAACCTACACCGTAGGCTTCGACAAGTTCCAGGCCTATCTGCTGGGTGAAACCGACGGTACGCCGAAAACGGCCGAGTGGGCTGCCGATATCAGCGGCGTCGATGCCGAAGTGCTGCGCCAGTTGGCGCGCGATATGGCGAAACAGCGCACCATGATCATGGGCGGCTGGGGGATCCAGCGTCAGCATCACGGTGAGCAGCAGCACTGGTTGCTGGTGACCGTGGCGGCCATGCTTGGCCAGATCGGCCTGCCAGGCGGCGGCTTTGGCTTCAGCTATCACTACTCTTCCGGCGGTAGCCCAACGGCCAAAGGCGGCATCCTCTCCGGTATCTCTGCGGGGAATGCACCGAAAAATTCACCAACGCCAATCCCGGTGGCTCGTATCGCCGAATGCCTGACCAACCCAGGCAAGACCATTCACTTCAATGGGACCGATGTCACTTACCCAGACGTGAAGATGGTGTACGTGGCCGGTGGTAATACCTTCCACCAGCATCAGGACACCAACAATCTGGTCAAAGCCTGGCAGCGCCCGGAAACCATCGTGGTTAACGAACCGTACTGGACGGCGACCGCCAAGCATGCGGATATCGTGCTGCCCGCGACCACCAGCTATGAGCGTAACGATCTGGAGATGGGCGGTGACTACTCGCAGCTGTACGTCTTCCCGATGCATCAGTGCGTACCGCCGCAGCATGAGTCACGCAACGACTTCGACATCTTCGCCGCTCTGGCCGCCAAGCTCGGCGTGCTGGATGCCTTTACCGAAGGCAAGGATGAAACCCAGTGGCTGAAAGGCATGTACGACGACATGAAGTTGCAGGCCCGCGCCGCCCGCGTTGCCCTGCCGCCGTTTGACATGTTCTGGGCGTCGAACAACTACATTCGTTTCCCGATCCCGCAGGAAAACAAACAGTGGGTACGTTTCGCCGATTACCGTGAAAACCCGCTGCTAAATCCGTTGGGAACGCCTTCCGGCAAGATTGAGATCTACTCCGATGCCATCTCGAAGATGGAGTATCTGGATTGCAAAGGTATTCCTACCTGGATGCCACCGCATGAATGGTATCGTGGCCCAGAGGCAGCCAAATACCCGCTGTCACTGAATACCGCGCACCCGACCAACCGCCTGCACTCACAGCTCGACAACACGCCGCTGCGTAAGAAGTATGCGGTGGCCGACCGTGAAGCGATCTTGATCCATCCAGAGGATGCCAAATCGCGCAATATCACCAACGGCGACCTGGTGCGGGCGTTTAACGACCGTGGGCAGATCCTGGTTGGTGCCATTGTCAGTGAGGACGTGCGTCCAGGTGCGGTGCGGATCAGCGAAGGGGCCTGGTACGATCCGGCCGATCCGTCGACGCCGGGGTCGATCTGTAAGAACGGCAACGTTAACTGCCTGACTTTCGATATTGGCTCATCCAACCTGGCCCAGGGCAACTGTGGCCAGATGGCACAGCTGGAAATTGAGAAATATCAGGGTGAAGTGCTGAAGAATACCGCGCATGACGTTCCTGCTGGCGCATAACCGCTAGCCACCAGAGCAGGGTGATGGTGACATCACCCTGCTCTTTTTCTGCCGACAGATACCATCTAGTTACCCATTCCTTGATTGAAACAGGTTTTTGTTTTTTTTAAACGAGCGTATTATGCGCGCGTCTCCCTTCTCTTTGGCTATTCATTCAGCTTATGCGTACTTCAACTGCGGCGACACGACGCTTGCCCGATTTAACGTCGTTGGCATTTCTGGTCGTGGCTTTTCTCACCGGGATTGCCGGTGCCTTACAGACGCCCACGCTGAGTCTGTTCCTCTCCACCGAAGTGAACGTACGGCCAACGATGGTCGGGCTGTTCTTTACCGGCAGCGCGGTGATCGGCATTTTGGTCAGCCAGTTTCTGGCCAGCCGCTCAGATAAGAGGGGCGATCGCAAATCACTGATCTTTCTTTGCTGCATGTTGGGTGCCTTGGCTTGTGCGCTGTTCGCCTGGAACCGTAACTATTACCTGCTGCTGTTCGTCGGCGTGTTGCTGAGCAGCTTCGGCTCGACCGCCAACCCACAGATGTTTGCCTTGGCACGAGAACATGCCGAGCACACCGGCCGGGGAACGGTGATGTTCAGTTCTATCCTGCGTGCTCAGGTTTCGCTGGCCTGGGTGATTGGGCCACCGATCGCCTTTGCGCTGGCCTTGGGGTTTGGTTTTAAGGTGATGTATCTGGCCGCCGCCACCGCCTTTATTCTCTGCGGAGCGCTGGTATGGAAGATGTTGCCCTCCATGCCAAAAGTGCAGAGTACCGGCGGGGCGACGCTGGAAGCCCCCCGCCAGAACCGCCGGGATACGTTATTGCTGTTTATGGCCTGCACGTTAATGTGGACGGCCAACAGCATGTACTTGATCAATATGCCGCTGTACATGGTGCGGGAACTGCAGTTACCGGAAAAACTGACGGGAATACTGATGGGTACCGCTGCCGGGCTGGAAATCCCGACCATGTTGCTCGCAGGCATGGTGGCCCAACGCTTTGGCAAGCGCTTCCTGATGCGTTGTGCGGTGATTGCCGGGGTGCTGTTCTATGCCGGGCTACTGTTTATAACCGGTACTTGGCAACTGATCGCCCTGCAACTGCTGAATGCGCTGTTTATCGGGGTGCTGGCGGGGATTGGTATGCTCTATTTCCAGGATTTGATGCCCGGCCAGGCCGGGGCGGCCACCACGCTGTTTACCAATACCACCCGCGTTGGCTGGATTATTGCCGGTTCGATCGCCGGGGTCGTGGCTGAAATGTGGAGTTATCACGCGGTATTTTACTTTGCGTTGGCGATGGTCCTGGGTGCGGTGCTATGCCTGTGGCGGCTGAAGGACGTTCAAGGCGCGGTATCCACCTCCAACTTGGCAAGATAGATCAGCGCCTCATCACGGCGATCGTGGCACATTTCACGGCTGGCCTGCAGGCTGCCGCAGACTTTGGGCCGCAGCGGCGAATGAAATATTCCACAACGCAGTTGCTGGTCCAGATGGATGCAACGGGTATTGGCCGGTTTGCCGTTGGGCATACCAGGGATCGGGCTGGAAATCGAAGGTGCGATACAGCAGGCACCACAGTCGGCACGGCAGTCCATCTGCGATCCTATAGGGGCTGATTATGTGGCTGAGACAATAGCAGAACGCCGCATTAAGTTATACTCATTCACAATGCTTACCAATAGTGCTAGAGTTTATTTTTCAATGGAGTGGAAAGCTTAGAACTATCAATGGAGTGAGATCATGTCAGATAAAAATTTCAACCCGAGTTGGGAAGGCTACATGGGGGATTTCCTGAAGGGTAATGTCGGGATCAACCAGCTAAAACCCCAACATGAGTTTCTTGACTCTATCGGCTTAGAGAAAGCATTAAGCGATTGAAGGTAAAACCAAGAACACCAGAAGCAAACTTTCAATATATCCTCAATGGGTTAAGAAGATGAGTGTAAATAATCGATTTTGGAAAATATTAGGAGCAACGGCATTACTGATTATATTTATATGCTTATCGATATTGATTTACAGCCACATTATCTCATTGATATTAATGAAGGATAAAATAACATTTTCAGCCTCTATATTTGTCTGCTTTTTTGCAACGCCTTTGATACTCTATACTTTTTCTTGCTCTGTTTTTTTCTTTATTTTTGACAGGCAACCAAAATATAACATGGTAATCAGTAAGTATTTAATCATGATAGCTGTCTCTTATACACATCTAAAAAGGGGGGGGGGGGGGGGGGGGGGGGGGGGGGGGGGGGGGGGGGGGGGGGGGGG
>NZ_JAELTL010000061.1:0-30572 GCF_016428815.1 Serratia sp. ASV30
CGGCGGTATCACGAACGTGAGCGATGTCGATAAATCCCCCACGATAGGTGTAGACCAATCCCAATTGCTCACTGCCCAACCCCATCAAGTTGCCGACGGCATTGAAAGCGCTATCATTATAGTGATGTGCGCCAAGCCGATCGGCGTCTACGACGTTACCCAATTGATAAAACGGCACCGGGATGCCTAACGCCTGTACTTTGAGGTTATAGCCAAAGGCACAGCAAGGGCGCAAGCCATTCGGTGGCGAGAGTGGCTCAGTCACCGGCCAGGCAAGAGGGCTCTCACGGGTAGGTTGCGAGGTGATCAGCGTTTCCAGGGCCTTGGCGGGCAGTAACGGGCTAAGCAGCAAAAATATCAGCGCAACAAAACGCATTAAAAAGCTTCTCCTACCTGAAAATAAAACCCGCTGCTTTCACGCCCGACCCCAAAATCGAGCCGTACGTTCATCCGCGGTTTGAATTCAAAACGGTAGCCAACCCCCACCGTCGGCAACCAAGGCCCTTGGCCCAGATCGCCGGTTTTGTGACTTAGGGTTCCGGCTCCTGCCCAAAGAACGTAACCGTGCCGCCAGTTCAATTTGCGGCGATATTCAACCTGGCCGCTGAACGTATTCCTGTCGTGATAACGTCCTTGGTAATAGCCCCGCATCCGTTTGTCGTCCCCCAGTTCGGACAGCCTGTCCCAAGGGACATCGCCAGTGGTCAGACGGCTGTAGACATCGAGTGCCAATACGCTCTTCTCACTCAGACTGTAATAGGCGTTGTATTGGCCTTCAAGGGTATTGAAGCGGCTATCGCCGCCCAATTCTGGCGCGAAATAGGTGTCGCTCAGGCTGAGAAACTGGCCACGGCTGGCATTAGAAACGAAATCGCGCGTATCGTAGTTTAACGAGCCACTGATCCCTGAACTGATCGATGAGGTGCCAGCTGCTTGAGCTTTGAACAGGCTGCTATCTCCCCTATCGGGATCGCTGGCGTGCGTCGAAGAAAAATCCCAGCCAACTCCCGCGTAGGTGGCATTGGCAATACGATACAGCAGCTGTGGCGCTATCTGGAACGATTGCTGGGTGTATTTTTCCTTGTTGCCGTCGTGACGCCCGGCTTGATAACCGGTGCCCCAGAAATAGGTGGGCATATTATTCAAGGAGCCGCTGGCAAAGAAGCGCCATTGGTCGTTAGCGAAAAAGCTGTAGTTTTCAAAGCCAACGCCGAAGGCACCGGTACTGCTGAAAAAGCCCTTCAACGCCAGCGTTGAATTTTGGCTGACGCTATCGAGGCTGTCTGGACGGTACATGCCCACGACAGCGGTGCCGATGCCAAGACCGAGTTCTGGGGTATAAAACGGGCCGGGCAACACACCCCAATCGATGGTTTTACTGCTGTCGAAATGATTATCTGAACCCAGAGGGGCTAGCATTTCATCAACTTGTTGACGCGACAGCAAAGCCGCATGGGCACAGGGCATCAGAACGAGCAGGGTCAGCGCCAGACTGCGGACCGGCATCGCCATCAGAAGCGATATTCACCCGAGACCATAAAGCTGTTGCGTTGGCTAAAGCCAAATTCGGTCAACAGGTTGAAATGCTGCGTAACCTCATATTGTGCGCCAAGCAGCATATTCCAAGGTGATTGTAGATGCTGCTTCACGTCGAAACGGCCTTCTCCTTTCTGGTTGGCGATGGCGATCAGGGGCTGAAGCGCTGCGGGCATCTGCAAATCAGACAGGCTGCCTCTGAACTCCTGCTGCACATCCTGGTACATGCTGCCGACCCACAGGTTCAGATTGCTTTGCCCTTGGATACCGGGTACCTGGAAGCGGTAGCCGACACGGGGTGTCACCGTCAGCGCGGAAATTTGGCCGTCAAGGATATTGAAGCTGGTGCGGGTATAGTTGGTATCGAGCGTGGTGAACCAGTTCTCATAACCCCCGGCTAGCGTGACGCCTGCGCCGTAAGTCGTGCCTTTAAAATCGAGCTTGAAGTCGAGATCGCGCAGTTGCCCGCTTTGGTTCAGACTGTGCACGGCAGACGCGATGATACGATCCAATCCTTTGTATTTACTGGGATCGGCGTCCACAGAGACCTGAGACAACGAGCTGCCTTTGGTATGGCCAACAATGCCGTAAACGTTGAGGAATGGGAGCAGCCAGGTGTCCAGACGCATGGTTTCCGTTTTGCTTTGTTCGCGGGTTTTGCCAACGCCGATGTTGAACAAATCCGACGGAATGGCGAGCGATCCCAGGCCTAGTCCGGAAAAATTGATACTGTCGACATTGATATTCTGCCGCATGTTCATGTAGTTGACGCCAATACCGAATGGCTCTGGCAGCTCATAGCCGCGGGCTCGAGCCTCATCCCCCCAAATCGGCAACATACGATGTTCTGGCTGTGGCGCGGTCATTGGTGTGTTGTGTTGGGCGGTTGGCATCGCCGCACCTTGGGTGAATGGTGGACGTTTTGCTTCATCAATGAGCTGTGCGGTAGAAGTGGCATCAGGCTGTTGCGCCAGAGCGAGGGAAGGAATGCAGGTAATAACGATCAGATTCAGGATTTTATAATGTTGTGGTTTCATTCATTCGACCATTACCCTGATAAATTCATAGAATTTATAGGTATGTAGTGTAAAGGTGCTTGGAGGGTATAATAAAATCCTGTGGTTTGTAGGGGCATTAAGTGCGTCTTGGTCGTGCTATTTCTCAGGTAAGAGCGTCAGGGCACAGTGGATTGCGCCCTGACGATAGAATGGACTTACGGGCGTTTTTTCAGCAGCCGTAAGGCGTTGGCGGTCACCAGCGCGGTTGCCCCAGAGTCTGCCAATACGGCCAGCCACAGGCCGGTCATTCCCAGCAGGGTGGTGACCAGGAAAATCGCTTTCAGCCCGAGCGCAATGGTAATGTTCTGGCGAATATTGGCGTGCGTAGCGCGGGAGATGCGGATCATCTCGGCAACGCCAGTCAACCGGTTGTGCGTCAGCGCGGCATCGGCCGTTTCCAATGCCACGTCTGTACCGCTCCCCATCGCAATGCCAATGCTGGCTGCCTTCATCGCAGGGGCATCGTTGATACCATCGCCGATCATGGCGGTAGGTTGCAACTTGCTCAGCTCGGTTACTGCGTTCACTTTGTCTTCCGGCATTAACCCGGCGCGGTAATCGATCCCCAATTCATTGGCAATAGCGGCCGCAGCGCGCGGGTTGTCGCCGGTGAGCATCACGCCACGAACGCCTAACTGCGCCAACTCGGCAATCGCCTGTTTAGCGTCGCTACGCAGGGTGTCACGCAACGCCAGCAAACCGATAGGCTGCCCGTCCTCTAACACCACCACTGCGGTTTTACCCGCCGTTTCCAGCTTCTCTACCTGGCTGCGCCATTCGCTGGTCAACTGGCTTTCCGTCAACTTGCCCGGTGCGCTGATCAGGATAGTTTTACCGTCAACCTTCCCCTCAACCCCAATACCCGCCAGCGCACGGCGGTTCTCGGCCAGTGGTAACACATCCCCGTTTTGCGCAGCACGGTTGACGATAGCTTGCGCCAAGGGATGGTGTGAGCCCGCCTCGACAGCCGCTGCGATGGCCAGCAGTTGCTGCTCGCTGAGGCCGTCTGCCGGCAGCACGTCGGTCACCGTCGGTTTGCCTTCGGTCAGCGTACCGGTTTTGTCGAACGCGATGGTTTGCACTTGGCCCAACTGTTCTAATGCCGCACCGCCTTTTATCAGCGCGCCCCGGCGTGTGGCCGCCGCAAGGCCAGAAGTGATGGCCGCTGGCGTGGAGATGACCAAGGCGCACGGACAACCGATCAGCAGCAAGGTCAGACCCCGGTAGATCCACATCTCCCAAGGTTCGGCAAACAGCAGCGGTGGCACCAGGATCACCGCCACGGCCAGCAGCATGATCGCCGGAGTGTAGTAACGGCTGAAGCGATCGAGGAAGCGCTCAATTGGTGCGCGGCGCTCTTCGGCCTCTTCAATCAGTTGCAGGATACGGTCGATGGCATTTTTGCCCGGCTCGGAAGTGACTTTCATCTGCGCGGCCTGATCGACGGACAGGCTGCCAGCGGCCACTTTCTGACCCTGTTGGCGTTCTACCGGCACGGATTCACCGGTTAAAGCGCTTTCGTCAAAGCTGGCGAATGGGTTTAGCAACTCGGCATCGGCAGGCAAGCGGCCACCGGGCGCGATCTCTATCACGTCACCAGGGCGCAGGCTGGCCACCGGTACGCGTTTACGTACGCTGCCCTGAATAAGCAGAGCATCTTCCGGCACCAATTCCATCAATGCTTTCACGCCACGGCGTGCACGATTGGCCGCGTAGGATTCCAGCAGTTCCCCCACCATAAACAGCAACAGCACCATGGCCGCTTCGGCGGTGGCACCGATAAACAACGCACCGATGGCGGCAACGCTCATCAGGGTTTCTATGGCAAACGGTGTGCCTGAACGGATCAGGCGCAGGGCTTTGCTGGCAATCGGCACCAGGCCGACCAAGGTGGTGGCGATAAAGGCAATTTCACCCAGACGTGGGTTGAAGAAGTCCAGAACCCAACTGAGCACCATCAGCGCGGAGAGCAGCAGCAGGGGGCCGTACTCACCAAACCGGGAGGCTTTCGGTTCATCACCTATTGCCGCCGGGGTAGTCCCCAGCAGGGTAAAGCCAGCCTGTTTTACCGCGTCCTGGATCCGCACGCTGACGTCGGATTGGGCATCCACCACCAGTTTTTCCGTGGCAAACAGCACGCGAGCGCTGTCGACGCCGGGGATCGACGTTACGGCATTTTCGATTTTCTTGGCACAGCTCGGGCAATCCATGCCGGTGACTTTCCAACTGAAACGCTGGCTGCCGGAAGGGGGAACGGCAGCCAGTCTGTCGCTTTCCTCATCCGGGTCGTCGGGGCCATCGCTACTGCAACAGCTGGCGCCGTGCTCATGGGCCGCTTGATGGTCATGTGCAGCAGTTGCTCCCACCGGAGTTTTTTCAGTGCTACAGCCATGTTGGGTTTTGGCATGGTCATGACTACAACCGCAGCCATGATCGTGGGTATGTTCGTGATGCTGATGTTCTGGGTGATTGTGTGATTTATGAGTCTGCATAGCGCCCCCTTCAGGCAATCCAATATCATCTCAACAAGCACTCTACACCTTGGAGCTGACTCCAGAGTCAAGCGCGATATGAGAATTATTGTTAATTGCAGGGGCGCTACGGATCCGGTTGCCCGAACCCGTAGCCTGCCATTACAGATATAGCGAGCGGACGATGAGGAAATGCCCGGAGAAGTAGCAGAAGGCGACCACGGCATCTGCCGCGCGGAAGGTAAAGCGGTAGCGGTTCAGCAGCCAGACGATATTCGCCAACAGCAGTAGCGAGGTACCCGCCAGCAATGAGAAGCCAAAGTCGGTACTGCGCAGGAAATATTGTTCCCCTGCCAGCCATACCATCAGCAGCGTCATGGCGACCAACGTGGCGATTGGCCACCGCATCTCTTCCAAGCGGCTCCAGATGATGGCCAGCAGCAGCGCACCAATCACCAGCAGCACCAGCGGCAAGGGCCAGAACAGGCTGAAGGTCATCTGGCTGGCAAAGCTCAGGGTATACAGCAGGTGCGAGAGGAAGAAAGCGCCGATAGCGTACAGCACCCGCTCACGCGGCAACAGCAGCAAGGCATCACCCGCCAGCGTCGCCAATAGGCCCAGAACGATCAGGTAACCCGCGGGGCCTAATACCGGAGCCTGCCAGGCCAATAACAGCAACAGTAACAAGGTGACTGGTTTAAACACCCAGCGCTGCCAGCGCGGGCCGCGATAGGAGGCATCAACGAACAACCAACCGGAAAAAAATACGGCAAGGAACGGCCAACTCATATGTCTTCCTTATTTATGATGGGAGCCAGGATAACCAACTCCAGGTTGTTACTTTCCCAGTGTAAGCAGCGCGCGTGGGTTCGACAATGCTTTCTTGTGAATGCTATGTTTACGCGGTTTTAGGCGTGAATGAAATTCGCCGGATAAAAAGAGGAAAACCGTCAATGAGTAAGCCACCGTTGTTCTTTGTTGCCGTGATCGCGCTGATTGCGGTGCTGGCGACCCGCCAATACCTCAACAAACGCCGCCAGGATGCGGATAACGACCGCCAGCCGGTGCGTACATTGCAGGTGGAAGTCAGCGCCAAGCGGGAGTTCCCCTCGCCGAATCGTCGCTCGCGGCAGCGGGAAAACATCGTGGTGGAAGATATGCGTTACGAAGTGTACTTCCGTCCGTTGACGGGCGGCAGCGAGATCAAAATACCGTTGCCGCAGCAGCAATATAATCAGATAGATAAAGGCGCTCAGGGTACGCTGAGCCTACAGGGCACCCGTTTTATCTCCTTCACGGCGCAGAAATCGTAGGGGCGTTAATTGCTGGTTGCTGACAGCTTGCGTTGCACTGAGAGCAGGGTACGGCGTCTTATCCAACCGCTAGCGGGCCGAATAAGCGCCCAGTAGCAGGCAAATAGCGCTTTGACCCGTGGCGTAGGGCACCAGACGAAGGTTTCTGTTCGCAGCCGGGTATGTCCAGCGTTGTCTTGTATGACCATAAAACGCAGCACCAGCTTGGCGGCCGCGGGATCGGTAAAATGGTGAAACTCGTCGGCACTTTCCAGCTTGTGCACGCCCAATTCCGGCCGCCAGAATCGACCAGCCAATCCAAAAGAAACTTCATGGCTATTTTGCTGCAGCAGGGTAAAGGTGTCGAAACCAAAGGCTGCCGGGGGAGTTTGCCTGGTGCCGAAGAAGCGTTGGCGTAACCTGCCGGGCAATTGACGCAGCATCAGCAAACGTCGGATGAAGGGATCTTCCTCCATATCCAGAGCGAGCACCGCCTGGATAATGGCTTCAGGCGAGGCATCAATGGGATGAGACTGATGTTTCTCATAAAAGCTGAAGGCGGGAAGATAAGCGGGCGCGCCTTGCCAGCGCCGACACTCCTGTTCATTAACGAATCCCAATAATGCCATCATCCGTTCCTTACGTTTAAAGGATTTACCGGCTAGCAACGGGACGCGGTAGGCTGCGCCCGCTAAAAGGTTATTTTTTCTTCAGTGGCGGCTGCTTTTTCTGCCAGTCCAACAGCTCAAACACGCCAAAAATAAAGATCTTGGTTTCCAGCCAGCGGCTGATGGGCTGATCTTTCGGCTGGGTGGATTTCAGTAGCACCAGCTGTAGCCCGTGCATCACCACCATAAAGAACAAGGCTACGTTGATGAAGTAGGTCAGTGGTTTGGGGTACGGGTGGAACAGGTTGGTGAGCAGAAAGCCCCACACGCAAAGCATCAGCAGACGGCCCAGATTAATCAGCATGTTCGGTTTTCTCTTCAAGGGTACGGAGGTAAAGTCGGTAGGCTACCTGGCCGGCAACCTTCTCGCGGTGCAGCGTCCAGGTCGCAGGAACATCGGTGGCGGCGCTTTCGGCTTCGGCCTCAACGTAAATCCAGGCCTCGTTCGCTAACCAACCCTGTTTCTCCAACAGCGCGACAGTTTCGGCCAGCAGCCCTTTGCGGAATGGGGGATCGAGAAACACCACGTCAAAAGGTTGCCCGTTGCCTGCCAACCAGGTTAAGGCATTGGTATTAACGACGTTGCCATTGCCTTGCAACAGCGCCAGGTTTTTCCCCAACTGTTGGGCTACTGGCCGCTCGTATTCCAGCAGCGTGGCGCTTTCGGCATAGCGCGACAAGGCTTCCAATCCCAACGCACCGCTACCCGCGAAGCAGTCCAGACAGCGAGCCCCACGGATCACCGGGGCTAACCAGTTGAACAAGGTTTCGCGTACGCGGTCGGTGGTTGGCCGCAGCCCTTCGCTGTTGGGCACCGGCAGTTTGCGCCCGCGCCATTGGCCGCCAATGATGCGGATCTGGCCAGCGGAGGCCGTCTGCGGTTTTTTGAGCGCGCCGCGCGGTGGTTGTTTTGCCATAAAGAGTCTTAATCAGTTGCGGGGTTAACGAAAAGTTACCGCTATTCTATACCCAATCGTTAATAAGTTGCAGCCCGGAGGCGATGGGGCGCAGTACAGGCAGAGGGGGCAGTAAAACTACCTCTATGAAAGCATTGCCGATGCGTGTTGCTGTGCCAGGGAAAGTGATAGACTCGGCGAATTAATTTTTCGCATTTGCAAGCCATTGGTACGGAGTAGGGTCAGAACATGGCAAAAGATAAAAAACGTGGGTTTTTCTCCTGGCTGGGCTTCGGCCAGAAGGAAGAAGAGCAGCAACAACCTGAATCTGCCGCAGAACAGGCGGAACAGCAGGCCGCAGAAACCCCGGCTGCCCCCAAACTGGACGATAAGCTTCCTGCCCAGGAATCTGCTCCAGCCGCCACCAAAGATACCCCAGGGGAGTGGGATAGCAGCCTGAGCGGCGAGCCTATCACCGAAAATATCCTGCCGCTGGACGAGCACCACGCTGAGCCGGTGGCGATCGAAGAAGTTACCGTAGCGCAACAGCCTGAGCTGCAAGCAGAAGAACCAGAGGTGATTGAAGCGGTAATCGAAGCGCCTGCTGAAGTTATCGAGCCTGAGCCAGAGGTGGTTGAAGCGGTAATCGAAGCGCCTGCCGAGATTATCGAACCTGAGCCAGAGGTGATTGAAGCGGTAATCGAAGAGCCTGCTGAAATTATCGAACCTGAGCCAGAGCTGATTGAAGAGGCTATCGAGCCAGAACGGGAAGCGGAACCTGAACAGTCTGAACTGCTGGCTCCGGCGGTAACGCAAGAGCAAGAACGCCCAAGCAAAGAAGGCTTCTTCGCACGCCTTAAACGCAGCCTGCTGAAAACCAAGCAGAACCTGGGCTCCGGTTTTATCGGCCTGTTCCGCGGCAAGAAGATCGACGACGATCTGTTCGAAGAGCTGGAAGAACAACTGTTAATCGCCGACGTTGGCGTAGAAACCACTCGTAAAATCATTGAGTCTCTGACTCTGCACGCCAGCCGTAAGCAGCTGAAAGACGCCGAATCGCTGTATGGCAAACTGAAAGAAGAGATGGCGGAAATTCTCGCCAAGGTGGATCAGCCACTGGATGTCGGTGGCAAAACGCCATTCGTGATCCTGATGGTTGGCGTCAACGGCGTGGGTAAAACCACCACCATCGGCAAGCTGGCGCGTCAGTTCCAGGCAGAAGGTAAATCGGTGATGCTGGCCGCAGGCGACACCTTCCGCGCCGCTGCGGTTGAGCAGTTACAGGTTTGGGGTGAGCGTAATCGCATTCCGGTCATCGCTCAGCATACCGGTGCCGACTCTGCTTCGGTGATCTTCGACGCGGTGCAGGCGGCAAAAGCCCGCAATATCGATGTGCTGATCGCCGACACTGCCGGTCGCCTGCAGAACAAGGCTCACCTGATGGAAGAGCTGAAGAAGATCGTGCGGGTGATGAAAAAACTGGACGAGCAGGCCCCCCATGAGGTTATGCTGACTCTGGATGCAAGCACCGGACAAAATGCGGTTAACCAGGCGAAATTATTTAATGAAGCCGTGGGCCTGACCGGCATAACGCTGACTAAACTGGACGGTACCGCCAAAGGCGGGGTGATCTTCTCCATCGCCGATCAGTTTACTATCCCGATCCGTTACATCGGCGTTGGTGAAGGCATCGAAGATTTGCGGCCGTTTAAGGCTGATGATTTTATTGAGGCACTTTTTGCCCGAGAGGATTGATACGGATGATTCGCTTTGAACAGGTCAGTAAAGCTTATCTGGGCGGACGGCAAGCCCTGCAGGGGGTAGATTTTCATCTACGTCCGGCGGAGATGGCGTTTCTGACCGGCCATTCCGGCGCAGGGAAAAGTACCCTGCTGAAACTGATTTGTGGGATTGAGCGGCCAAGCGCCGGTCATATCTGGTTTAGCGGCCATGACATCAGCCGGTTGAAAAACCGCGAGGTGCCTTTCCTGCGCCGCCAGATCGGCATGATTTTCCAGGATCACCATCTGCTGCTGGATCGTACGGTGTATGACAACGTGGCAATGCCGCTGGTTATCGCCGGAGCCAGTACCGAAGATATCCGTCGCCGCGTTTCGGCTGCGCTGGACAAGGTCGGGCTGCTGGATAAAGCGAAGAACTTCCCCATTCAGCTTTCCGGTGGTGAGCAGCAACGCGTTGGCATTGCCCGCGCGGTGGTGAACAAGCCAGCGGTACTGTTGGCGGACGAACCGACCGGTAACCTGGACGACGCCCTGTCGGAAGGGATCCTGCGCCTGTTTGAAGAATTTAACCGGGTTGGGGTGACGGTGCTGATGGCAACCCACGACACCGGGCTGATCGCCCGTCGCAATTACCGCATCCTGACGCTGAGTCAGGGCCGTATGTTAGGGGGCGCACACCATGGCGAATAATGCAAAAACCGCCAAGAGCAAGGCACTGCGCGGTGGCTGGCGTGAACAGTGGCGCTATGCCTGGATGAACGCCATTGCCGATATGCTGCGCCAACCGCTGGCAACGCTGCTGACCGTGATGGTCATCGCTATCTCCCTGACGCTGCCGAGCGTTTGCTACATCGTCTGGAAGAACGTCAGTACCGCGGCAACACAGTGGTACCCAACGCCACAGCTGACGGTGTATCTGGATAAATCCCTCGACGATGACGCAGCGGTCAAAGTGCTGGATGCCATCAAGGCCGAGGCCGGGGTGGAGAAGGTGAACTACCTGTCGCGTGAAGAGGCGCGGGGCGAGTTCCGCAACTGGTCTGGTTTTGGTGGCGCACTGGATATGCTGGAAGAAAACCCGCTGCCAGCCGTGGCGATCGTCACGCCGCAGATGAGTTTCCAGAGTTCCGATACGCTTACCACCCTGCGCGATCGCGTGGCGGCGGTGCAGGGCGTGGATGAAGTCAGGATGGACGACAGCTGGTTTGCCCGCCTGGCGGCGCTGACCGGGTTGGTGGGCCAGGTGGCCTTGATGATCGGCATACTGATGGTGGTGGCGGTGTTCCTGGTAATTGGTAACAGCGTGCGTCTGAGCATCTTCAGCCGTCGCGATACCATCAACGTGATGAAGCTGATCGGTGCTACCGACGGCTTTATCCTGCGGCCGTTCCTTAATGGTGGTGCAATGCTCGGCTTCTTCGGCGCGCTGTTGTCGCTGGTTCTGTCTGGCGCACTGGTGTGGAAGCTGGAGTCGGTAGTGACCAACGTGGCGAAGGTATTTGGCACCACCTTTACCCTGCATGGCCTGGGTTGGGATGAGGCGCTGTTGCTGCTGCTGATCTCGGCGATGATTGGCTGGATTGCCGCCTGGTTGGCCACCGTGCAACATTTACGCCGATTTACACCACAATAGTGAATTTTTGGTATACTCTTCTCCTGCTGCGGCCCGGTTGCCGTGCTGCGGGAGAAGAGCTGCCAGACCTCAATATCTCCGATCTCTTCTCAAACGCACAAATTCCCAATCAACCTGAGCTTGCATGACGTATTGTCGTGTGCACTGTGTGTGAAAAACGGTGAACTTTTGGGGTTGAGCACGGTCCAAATCTGCAGCAAATGTTTAGGTGCCCGGCGTGTGGAACCGCTTTTGCAACAGCAACTGCCGTAAGATCACTAACTCCCCCGCCGTGAAATCACCTGCATGACCAGTTTTATCAAGAGAGGGTTTTGAATGACCAAAGAAATGCGCACTTTAGCCTTAGTCCCACAGGGCAGCTTGGAAGCCTACCTGCGGGCAGCCAACACCTATCCGATGCTGACGGCAGAGGAAGAGCGGGAACTGGCTGAACGGCTGCATTATCAGGGCGATCTGGAAGCAGCTAAGCAGCTCATCCTGTCTCACCTGCGCTTTGTCGCTCATATTGCCCGTAACTATTCAGGGTACGGTTTGCCGGTGGCAGATCTTATCCAGGAAGGTAATATCGGCCTGATGAAGGCCGTGCGTCGCTTCAACCCAGAGGTTGGCGTACGTCTGGTGTCCTTTGCGGTGCATTGGATCAAGGCAGAAATTCACGAGTACGTGCTGCGCAACTGGCGTATCGTCAAAGTGGCGACCACCAAGGCACAGCGCAAGCTGTTCTTCAACCTGCGTAAAACCAAGCAGCGTCTGGGCTGGTTCAACCAGGATGAAGTGGAGCTGGTCGCGCGCGAGCTGGGTGTCACCAGCAAAGACGTGCGTGAGATGGAGTCGCGCATGGCGGCACAGGACATGACCTTTGACCCAACGCCGGAAGACGAAGGGCGTGACGGTCATGCCATGGCCCCAATGCTCTATCTGCAAGATAAAAGCTCGGACTTTGCCGAAGGGATCGAAGAAGATAACTGGGAAAGCAACGCCGCAGACAAACTGACCTATGCGCTGGAAGGTCTGGACGAGCGTAGCCAGCATATCATCCGCGCCCGCTGGTTGGACGACGACAACAAGTCCACCCTGCAAGAGCTGGCCGATCAGTACGGCGTCTCTGCTGAGCGTGTGCGTCAGCTTGAAAAGAACGCCATGAAGAAACTGAAGATGGCGATCGAAGCCTGATACTGATATAGCGCTTAACGCTCGAAAAGCCCGGCTTGCCGGGCTTTTCTGTTTTTATCACACGACTTACTTACCTGCTCGCTACATAGTTCGGTGCGCTGCATGCTGCACCCGCTTAGCATTATTAGCCTTCATCCCAGCCCTCTCCCACTGTATGCCCGAGGGCGTTATAAATACTTGTTTGGGGGAGAGGGATCTAGCCCGAAGCCGCAGTTGGATGCAGGGGATAACTTAGGACGCGGACGGTTCCCTCTCCCTTCGGGAGAGGGTTAGGGTGAGGGGGCCGTTCACTAGTTGGCTGCGGTATCAAACTCCGGTGCCGGGCAGTTGTAGCCAAACTTGGTCCCCCACTCAAACTGGGTGCCGTTCTTGATATAACGCTGATACAGCGCCCGGCCAGTCTTGGCGTCGCGGGCTATCACCCAACCAGCGGCATTACACAGCACGGCTGCATAAGCCTGGCTTTTCGGTGGCAGCAGATCGGCGGCCTTTTGTGCCAGATCCACCGCCTGCCAGCGGTAATGCAGGAAACGGTTATCCGCGTCTGGCAACGATTTCTTGGCCCGTGCCGCTTCCGCCGCGCTGATCCAACTCTTGTCTTTGATATCCTTGGTGTTGAAAGCATCCCCCAGATAGGAATACCCTGCGCCATAAATATTGTAATCCGGCGTCATTTCGTAACCGGTGAAATCCAACCCCTGCGAGCGCAACAGCGCCGCCGCCTGATAGTAGCTTTTGGCGCGTGCGTTCTTATCCGCCGATTTATCCTTCGCCGCTTTCATCAGGTTGGCAAAGTCCTGCGCCGCCTGGCGGTAGTTCGGAATGGCAAAGTAGTTCACCGCTTCCTCATAGCGGCCAGCGCGCATCATGCGCCGTGCCAGCAATTCACGCAGTTGAACCTCTTGGGTGATCCGCTCGCCATTGTATTCGTCAGGTTTGACCGGCTTGAGCGGCGTGGTGGGCGCTGGTGCATGCTTATCCACAAAGCCTTTCAGCTCATCGACCGTCAGCACCCGCTCGGCGATATCCGCCACGTCTGCCCAGTAGTTTTCTTTGCCGCGATACATCAGATCCATCGCTTGCAGATAATCACCCCTGTTCAGCGCCAGAATGGCCTGCTCACCGGCAACTCGGCAATCCGGCACGATCATTTCGGCTGCGAAGTCTTCGTTACGCTGTTCTCCCCAGCTTTCATCCGTCGGGAATGCGGCTGCGGCTTTGGCATAGGCGGCAGTGGCGGCTTTCACATCACCATCACGCAGGGCCATTTTGGCACGTAACCACCAGGCTAAACCGCCATCACCCGCATTTTTCAGCAGGTTGGCCGCCATGGCATATTGCCCGGAACGATAGGCCAGCGCCGCCAGCCGGTCGCTACCACTGAAACCACTTTTAACCGAGTCATTGAGCAACGTCAGGGTCTGATCGACAAGCTGTTTGGCACCGGTCTCACCGTTAATGATGCCGGACATCTCCAGATTACTGCTGCGGGCGAACAGCTCAATGGTGACCAACTGCTGCACCAGCGGATCGTGAATGGCCTGTTTTAACGCCTCTACATGCTGCGGGTTGATCAAATAGCTGGAGATATACTGCAACGAAAGTCCGCCATCGGGATCGCCTTGAGCGGCCTGCTGGGCATACAGTTGTGCTGCCGGAGCGATTTCCCCGAGCCACAAATGAATACGCGCTTGCTGGCCCAGGCTACTCAGCGCCAGTTGATCGGGATCGGCAGTACCACTTTTCACCTGGTCGATCACCTGCTGGAAGGCGGCCAGGGCCTGCTCAAGCTGAGCTTTCTCCGGATGTTTCACCACCGGCTCGCTACCGGATTCGTTTTCCGGCGTGCCATGATCGTCCATCAGCAGGCGGCCAAGCGAGTATTGCGCCCGTAACCCCCATGCTCCCTGCTCGGCGGCTGGCAATGCCAACACCTGTTGGAAATATTGCGACGCCCGAGGATCTTCTGCGGCAAAGGCTACCGCCCCCAGCGTGTATAAGCGCGCGGCATTAGATAGCCCTTGCGCATTTACCGCGTCGGCTTCTTCTACGGTCTTGGTTGCCCGCATTTGGGCAATGGCTTGCTGTTCTGGCGAGAGGGGCATCGGTTTTGGCGGCGTCGCCGGTGCTTCGGCCTGCCAGCGTGGCAGCTGCGGGTCTACCGGCACCAGACGGGTGGCTTCGAAAGCGAAGTTGCCCTCAGGCATATACAGCAGGGTGCCGTTGCGGTTGACCAGCAGGCGATTGGGGAAGTCTGGCCCACAGGCCTGGCCGCTCAGCGGCACCATCAATGCTGCGGCGATCAGTGATGCTAACGGAAACGCACGGCGACGATGCCCTGCTGTGTGCAAATCAAGGTATGACATGGGTGCCTCCTGGCATGATCTGTTGGCAGCGTAGCCAGCCCAAGGGGCGTGATTGCCCTGCTCGTAGCTGATCGCCGCTAATGCGGATAAAGCGTTGGGGTTCCGATGGTGTTGCCAACTGGTAATGACCTACCGCGTCGGCGGCTAGGCAACCTTCTGCCTGAATGTGGATCTCACGCGGTAACGGTGCATCCACCGGTCCCTGATTCTCAATAATCAAATCATACAGCCCATTTTGCTGTGGCTGCGGCAAAAACTTAACCTGCCAGTTAGTGAGCAATGGCTGATGCTGGATCACTGCCCGTAGCGTCGCCATCGACCAGGCGCGGCGATCGTTTTCCAGTGGCAGGCGGAACCAGATAATGCCGCGCAGACGTGGCAGTGGGCGTTGTGCGAGCTGCTGCAAAAAATCGGCAACCTGCTGCGGTGCCACGGTCAGTTCCTGGATCCTGCCTGCCATGCGCTGCGAGACTTCGCTTTCAACCAGAGCCCCCTGGGCATCGAACCCTAGCAGAGCCATGCCGTAGGCTGGCAGGGCGATACGGAAGGGTTTAGGGCTAAGGCGCGCGTACTGGCGTGTCCACTCCAGCGCCAACTGGCCGTCGAATAAACCTTGTGTGGGGGAGAGCACTGCATGCACCTGAAGCACCGAGCTGTCTACCTGTTGCAGTACGCCGGGCAGCGCCGGGGATCCGATCCAGGCGGGCAGGACGGTGATGCCTAGCTGTAATGAAGAGGGAAGCCGTTGGCGCAGTTGGCGCAGAAATTGTTGATATTTGGGCAGCCGTGCGGTGGCGGCGTCATGGTCGATCTCCACGCCAATCATCGGTAAACCGGCCGCCTGCCAGCGTTGCAGCTGTTGTTGCAGACGTGTATAGATGGCGGTCTCATCCAACTGCATCAATTGCCCGTCTACCCGCACTACCAGCCATAGCGGGCGGCCATCCTGTTTCAGCAGGGCGGTATTGACCGTAATGTCCCGGAAACCCTCACGGGGGTGCACCTGCAAACCCAACACGCGCAAGGTAGTAAACAGGTCACGGCTGGTAGCCAGCGCCTCTGCGTGCTGTGGCGTCCACACCCTTTGCCAAATGTAGGCCTGCTGATCCCAAGGCTGATGAAGATTCATCGCCTGGTAGCGCCCTGCAAACCAGGCCATTATTGCGAGCAGCATAATGACGATCAGAGCTATCCAACGTTTCATTTTTGCCAGCAATCGCCCCGAGCCTGGAAGCCGCAGGCGCGCATAAAGTTGCCTACCTCACCACGTTCACGTGCTGCCAATCCGGCAGTATCCAGTTGCCAATGTTGTACCTGTGGTAATTGGCGTTGGGCATCTTCCATCAGATACAGCCCCACGCCACGGCGGCGTGTCACTTCGCGCACCAGCAGATCGTGCAATTGGGCGCTCTGGCCCTCTATCTCGATTTTTACCGCTCCCAGCAGCCGCTCGTTAAATCGGGCGGCAAACAGTGCTTTACCCTCCTCCAACCAGCTTAGCCACTGCGCAGGTTGTTGATGTGGCCAGATTTTACCAAGGTCGATAAGGTCTTGTGGGGACAAGCTGGTCAAGCGTTCAATGGTCAGTTTCATGCCGGATTTCCGCACCGATAAAGGATGTCGACAGTGTAATGGATCTTGCACAGAGCGTTGTGTAAGTTTTTCTATACGAGGTCTGCGCGAAATGTTTTTTGCTGCGAGCATTTTCCGAGTAAACGATTGGTTAATGAGGTGTTAACCAGCATATCACGCTGTTCCTTGCGCTAAACAGCGCAGAATTAATCCGGATTTTATCCTGTTTACACCGCTTGTTTCTGGCATTGGGAGTTGCTTTGCAGAAGAAAACTCCTGTTTAATGGCATGAAAAATAAAGTCTTATTAGAAAATATTGTCGCGAATCTACCTAAATCATTATTACTTATAGATAAAAGCGATTTACCGGCGTTTTGCAAGCCACGGTCAGTTGGACGTTACTTGCAATCTGCCGGGTAGAAACAATGATTAGGTGTGACAAATACAACAGAAACACTCACAACGACAGATGGGGATTATGCGGATGAAATTAACTAAGGGTAAAGCGCTGCTGGCCGGTTGTATCGCGATGGCTATCGGCCATGTCGCTGTGGCAAAAGACATCAAGATTGCCGTAGTGGGCGCCATGTCCGGCCCGGTGGCGCAGTATGGTGATATGGAGTTCACCGGTGCGCGTCAGGCGATTGCCGATATCAACGCCAAAGGCGGGATCAAGGGCGATAAGCTGGTGGCGGTAGAGTATGACGATGCCTGTGACCCGAAACAGGCGGTAGCGGTAGCCAACAAGGTCATCAATGACGGCATTCGTTACGTGATCGGCCACCTGTGCTCGTCTTCGACCCAGCCGGCTTCCGACATCTATGAAGACGAAGGCGTGATCATGATCACTCCGGCGGCGACCAACGCCGATCTGACCACCCGTGGTTACAAGATGATCATGCGCACCACCGGCCTGGATTCCGATCAGGGTCCAACGGCTGCCAACTACATCCTCAACGAGATTAAGCCCAAGCGTATCGCCGTGGTCCACGACAAGCAGCAATACGGTGAAGGCCTGGCGCGTTCAGTGCGTGACAGCCTGAAAAAGCAGGGTACCGACGTAGTGCTGTTTGAAGGTATCACCGCTGGGGATAAAGATTTCTCTACCCTGGTGGCTCGCCTGAAGAAAGAAAACGTCGATTTCGTCTACTTCGGCGGTTACTACCCGGAGATGGGGCAGATCCTGCGTCAGGCCAAACAGGCGGGCATGACTACTCGCTTCATGGGGCCGGAAGGTGTGGGTAACTCCTCGCTGTCCAATATCGCCGGTGCTGCGTCTGAAGGCATGCTGGTGACGCTGCCAAAACGTTACGATCAGGTGCCAGCCAACCAGCCGGTAGTTGATGCATTAAAAGCCAAGAAGCTGGATCCGACAGGGCCATTTGTCTGGACCACCTATGCAGCACTGCAATCGCTGGTCACCGGGATGGAGCGTAGCGGTAGCCAGGAGCCGGCAGATATCGTCAAAGATCTGAAAACCGGCCAACCGGTGGCAACCGTGATGGGGCCACTGAGCTGGGATGACAAAGGCGATCTGAAAGGCTTCGAGTTCGGGGTGTTTGAATGGCATGCCGACGGCTCATCAACGCCGATTAAATAAGCCCGTTTAAGGTGGCCTCTGCGCTTTTTGGGCGCGGAGGCCACCTCGACAGCAAAATCTACAAACCGGGAATTCCCGGAGCCTGCAACGCCAGCAGGCCGTTGGGCCGCTCTTTGTCGGCCAGTACAACACCTTAGAAGGTCAGAGTATGTCAGAGCAGTTTCTCTATTTTCTGCAGCAGATGTTCAACGGCGTGACGCTGGGCAGCACCTATGCATTGATCGCCATCGGTTACACCATGGTCTACGGCATTATCGGCATGATCAACTTCGCCCACGGCGAGGTATATATGATCGGCAGCTATGTCTCCTTTATCGTGATCGCCGCCCTGATGATGATCGGCATCGACGTGGGTTGGCTGCTGATCGGCGCAGCGTTCCTGGTGTCGATCGTGATTGCCAGCGCCTATGGCTGGAGCATCGAGCGGGTGGCCTACAAACCGGTGCGCAACTCCAAGCGCCTGATTGCGCTGATTTCCGCCATCGGGATGTCGATATTCCTGCAAAACTACGTCAGCCTGACGCAGGGGTCACGTGATGTGGCGCTGCCAAGCCTGGTCACCGGCCAGTGGGTGCTGGGTGAGAGCAACGGCTTTGCCGCGACCATCAGCACCATGCAGCTCATCATCTGGGTGGTCACCTTCCTGGCGATGCTGGCATTGACGATGTTTATCCGTTATTCGCGTATGGGCCGCGCCTGCCGTGCCTGTGCGGAAGATTTGAAGATGGCCAGCCTGCTGGGCATCAATACCGACCGGGTGATTTCGCTCACCTTCGTGATCGGCGCGGTGATGGCGGCGGTGGCGGGCGTGTTGCTCGGCCAATTCTACGGCGTGATCAACCCTTACATCGGCTTTATGGCCGGGATGAAAGCCTTCACCGCTGCGGTACTGGGCGGCATTGGCAGCATTCCTGGGGCGATGATCGGCGGGCTGGTGCTGGGCGTGGCTGAAGCGCTCACCTCGGCCTATCTGAGCACCGAATACAAAGACGCGGTGTCCTTCGCCTTGCTGATTGTGGTGTTGCTGGTGATGCCAACCGGTATCCTTGGGCGTCCGGAGGTTGAGAAAGTATGAAACTCGGTCTGCTTAACGCCTGTATTGCCACGGTCGTGCTGTTTGTCATGGCCTCCTTCCTGATGGGGATGCAACTGAGCCTCGACGGCACCAAGCTGGTGGTGCACGGCGCTGCCGAAGTGCGCTGGATGTGGATTGGTATCGGTTGTGTGGTGGTATTTTTCTTCCAACTGCTGCGTCCGCTGATGCAGCACGGGATGAAAAAAATCTCCGGTCCGGCGTTCGTATTACCCAGCTTTGACGGCTCCACAACGCGCCAGAAGGTGCTGGCAGCGGCGATCATCATTGCCGCCGTAGTCTGGCCGTTCCTGGTATCGCGCGGCACGGTGGATATTGCCACCCTGACGCTGATCTACGTCATGCTGGGGCTGGGCCTGAACGTGGTAGTTGGCCTTTCCGGCCTGTTGGTGCTGGGTTACGGTGGCTTTTACGCCATCGGTGCCTATACCTATGCATTGCTGAACCATTATTACGGCCTGGGATTCTGGGAAAGCCTGCCGCTGGCGGGGATCGTCACCGCCATCTTCGGCTTCCTGCTCGGTTTCCCGGTGCTACGCCTGCGGGGAGACTATCTGGCGATCGTCACGCTCGGCTTTGGTGAAATCGTCCGCATCCTGCTGCTGAACAACACCGAAATTACCGGTGGGCCGAACGGCATCAGTCAGATCCCGAAACCCACCTTTTTTGGTCTGGAGTTTAACCGCAGCGCCCGCGACGGTGGTTGGGATACCTTCCATAACTTCTTTGGCCTGAAATACGATCCCAGCGACCGCATCGTGTTCCTCTACCTGGTGGCGCTGCTGCTGGTGATATTGACGCTGTTTGTGATTAACCGCCTGCTGCGCATGCCGCTGGGCCGTGCCTGGGAAGCGTTGCGCGAAGATGAAATTGCTTGCCGTTCACTGGGCTTGAGCCCGACCAAAATCAAACTGACCGCCTTCACCATCAGTGCCGCCTTTGCCGGTTTCGCCGGTACGCTGTTTGCCGCACGTCAGGGGTTTGTCAGCCCGGAATCCTTCACCTTTGTGGAGTCAGCCTTTGTGCTGGCGATCGTGGTGTTGGGCGGCATGGGCTCACAGTTTGCGGTGATCCTGGCGGCGATCCTGCTGGTAGTGTCCCGTGAGATGATGCGCGATCTGAATGAATACAGCATGTTGCTGCTGGGGGCGCTGATGGTGTTGATGATGATTTGGCGGCCACAGGGGCTGCTGCCGATGAAACGCCCGCAGTTGAAGCTGAAAGTGGCTGATATCAAAGCCGTGAAGGGGGAGCAGGCATGAGTACTCAACCTTTACTGGCAGTAGCCGGGCTTTCGATGCGTTTTGGTGGTTTGCTGGCGGTAAACAACGTCGCGCTGGAACTGCATCAAGGTGAGATTGTTTCGTTGATTGGCCCGAATGGCGCGGGCAAGACCACGGTGTTCAACTGCCTGACCGGATTCTATCGCCCGACCAGTGGCACCATCAAACTGCGCGATCGTCATCTGGAAGGGCTTTCCGGCCAGACCATTGCCCGCATGGGTGTGGTACGCACCTTCCAGCACGTGCGGCTGTTCCGTGAAATGACGGTGATTGAAAACCTGCTGGTGGCCCAACATCAGCATTTGAAAAGCGGCGTGTTTGCCGGTTTGCTGAAAACCCCGGCGTTCCGCCGTGCAGAGGCCGATGCGCTGGAGCGTGCGGCGGTGTGGTTGGAGCGTGTGGGCTTGTTGGACATGGCTAACCGCTCTGCGGGTAACCTGGCCTATGGCCAGCAGCGTCGGCTGGAGATTGCCCGCTGCATGGTAACGCGCCCGGAACTATTGATGCTGGATGAACCGGCGGCGGGCCTGAACCCGAAAGAAACCGATGAGCTGGATCACCTGATCGTCGAGCTGCGTGACCAGCACCAGGTGTCGGTGCTGTTGATTGAGCACGATATGAAACTGGTGATGGGGATTTCCGATCGCATCTACGTGGTGAATCAGGGAACGCCGTTGGCACAAGGCACACCGGCAGAAATCCGCAATAACCCGGACGTGATCCGGGCCTATCTGGGCGAATAAGCATATGTTGTCATTTAATCAGGTTTCCGCCCATTACGGCAAAATTCAGGCGCTGCACCAGGTCAGCCTGAACATTCAACAGGGGGAGATCGTCACCCTGATCGGCGCCAACGGTGCCGGTAAAACCACCCTGCTCGGCACGCTATGCGGCGATCCAAGGGCCAGCGAAGGGTCCATCACCTTGATGGATCAGGACATCACCCAGTGGCAGACAGCGCGCATCATGCGTGAGGCCGTGGCGATCGTACCGGAAGGGCGGCGGGTGTTCTCACGCATGACGGTGGAAGAGAACCTGGCGATGGGCGGTTTCTTTGCCGATCGCGAGCAGTATCACCAACGCATCGAGCGGGTATTTACCCTGTTTCCACGCCTGCTGGAGCGCCGTAGCCAGCGCTCTGGCACCATGTCAGGTGGCGAGCAGCAGATGCTGGCGATTGGCCGTGCGCTGATGAGCCAGCCGAAGTTGCTGCTGTTGGACGAGCCTTCACTTGGGCTGGCCCCCA
Organism: Serratia sp. ASV30; assembly: GCF_016428815.1. NCBI lineage: Bacteria > Pseudomonadati > Pseudomonadota > Gammaproteobacteria > Enterobacterales > Yersiniaceae > Serratia > Serratia sp. ASV30. Next base: position 21,630 of record NZ_JAELTL010000061.1, read on the forward strand.
TCATCATCCAGCAGATTTTCGATATCATCCAGCAGCTGCGCGAAGAGGGGATGACCATCTTCCTGGTGGAACAAAACGCCAACCAGGCACTAAAACTGGCGGATCGTGGTTATGTGCTGGAAAACGGCCGCGTGGTGTTGGAAGATACGGGGGCCGCATTATTAGCAAACGAAGCAGTGCGGTCAGCATACCTGGGGGGTTAAACCATGGGTAATTGCCATAGGGCGCACTGAGTGGCGCCCCTATTCTTAACGATTACGAGAACAAGCAATGAAGACAGAAGGACTACTCGCACAGCGCATCGTAAAGGTCAAAAGCTCGGCAATCCGCGAATTGCTCAAGCACAGCAAAATGGAAAACGTCATTTCGCTGGCGGGTGGCATTCCCTCTGATGCGCTGTTTGACTTCGAAGGATTGAGCATTGCTACCCAGCAGGCCATTACCGAGCAGCCAAAAAGCGCGTTCCAATATGGGCTGACCGAAGGCAGCGAACTGCTGCGTGAAGGCATCTGTACCCTATGCGCACAGCGTGGCGTTAATGCCAAACCGGAAGATATCGTGGTGACCGCAGGCTCCCAGCAGGCGTTAGATCTGGTGATGCGTGCGGTGATTAACCCTGGTGATGTGTTTGTAGTAGAGCGCCCGACCTATCTGGCGGCGCTGCAAACGCTGGAACTGGCGGAAGCCAACGTCATGTCCGTCTCTTCCGACAGCGACGGCATGGTGGTTGATGAACTGGCTGAACTGCTGAAAACCCAGAAGATCAAAGGGGTATACGTGGTGCCGAACTTCGGCAACCCGAGTGGCCTGACCCTGAGCGCCGCACGCCGTGAGCAGTTGGTGAAACTGGCGGTGGAGCATAACTTCCTGATTATCGAGGATGACCCGTACGGCGAGCTGCGCTTCACCGAAGAGCGTAATGCTACGCTGTATCAGGTTTCGCAGCAGGTACTGGGCCATACCGAAAACATTATCTATACCTCCACCTTCTCCAAGATCCTGGCTCCGGGCCTGCGCCTGGGTTGGGCCATCCTGCCGCCATTCCTGCTGCATAAAGTGGCGATCATCAAGCAGGCGGCGGATCTGCATGCCAGCGCGCTGTCGCAGAGCATCGTAGAATGTTACCTGGGGCTGGATCGCTTACCGGCGCAGATCGAAAAGATCCGTGCAGCTTACAAGCACAAAGGCGAGATCCTTGCCGGGCTGGTGGAAAAAGAACTGGGTGATGTGATCAGCTTTGATATGCCGAAAGGCGGCATGTTCCTGTGGGCGCGTTTCCGTCAGCAATTCGATGCCACTGAGTGGCTGAAAACCACCCTGAAGCAGGGCGTGGTATTTGTGCCGGGAGAATACTTCTTCTCTGAAAAACCGGATCGCTCGACCTTCCGCCTGTCGTTTGCCACGGCAACCGAACAACAGATGCAAGAGGCCGTCGCCCGCCTGCGTCGCTCACTGTAATCTCTCTGCGGCGGTGGGGTGAATTCCCTACCGCCGACATCAAACCGCCATCTGCACTTCACCTCGCTGTCATCTAGCTGTCACGCCAGAGTTATTTTTCTGTCATCCGCGCATGGCATGTTTAGCATCCGAACAAAAACTGTTTCTTTTCGCTCACGCGTTTTGATCACACCCGCTTTTTCAGGAGTTAGGCATGTTTGCTCACGCGATTAAAAAAACCACGTTGTGCGTTACCTTGGCCCTGGCGGTCAGCGGCCATGCAATAGCTGCTACCGAGATCCCATTCTGGCATTCGATGGAAGGGGAACTGGGTACCGAAGTCGACTCTCTGGCGGACCGTTTCAACCAAACTCACAGCGATGTGAAGATCGTCCCGGTTTATAAAGGCAACTACGAACAAAGCCTGGCGGCGGGCATTGCTGCTTACCGTTCCGGCAAGGCTCCGGCGATCCTGCAGGTCTACGAAGTGGGCACTGCCACCATGATGGCGAGCAAGGCGATCAAACCGGTGTATCAGGTGTTCCAGGAGTCGGGCGTCAAGTTCGACGAATCGGTGTTTGTGCCGACCGTGGCCGGTTACTACACCGATAACAAGAGCGGCCATTTGCTGTCCCAGCCTTTCAACAGCTCCACCCCGGTGCTGTATTACAACAAAGACGCCTTCAAGAAAGCGGGCTTGAACCCGGACCAGCCACCGAAAACCTGGCAGGAGCTGGCGGCTGATGCGGCCAAACTGCGCGCGGCTGGCATGAAGTGCGGCTACACCAGCGGTTGGCTGGGTTGGATCCAACTGGAGAACTTCAGCGCCTGGCATGGCGTACCGTTCGCCAGTGAAAACAACGGCTTTGGTGGCACCAATGCCAAGCTGGAGTTCAACCAGCCGCTGCAGGTGAAACATATTCAGTTCCTGCAAGACATGAACAAGAAGGGTGACTTCACCTATTTTGGCCGCAAGGACGAACCTACCGAGAAGTTCTACAACGGCGACTGCGCCATGGCTACCGCCTCTTCCGGCTCGCTGGCCAGCATCCGCAAATACGCCAAGTTTGACTTCGGCGTGGGCATGATGCCTTTTGATGCTGACGCAAAAAATGCACCGCAGAACGCCATTATCGGCGGGGCCAGCCTGTGGGTGATGAACGGCAAAGACGCGGCGACTTACAAAGGTGTGGCGGAATTCCTGCAATATCTGGCCCAGCCTGAGATTGCCGCCGAATGGCATCAAAAGACCGGCTACCTGCCGATCACCACTGCCGCCTATGAAATGACCAAGCAGCAGGGCTTCTACGACAAAAACCCAGGGGCCGATGTGGCCACTCGTCAGATGCTGAACAAGCCACCACTGGCGTTCACCAAAGGGCTGCGTCTGGGCAATATGCCGCAGATCCGTACCGTGGTGGATGAAGAACTGGAAAGCGTGTGGACCGACAAGAAAACCCCGCAGCAGGCGCTGGATGCCGCGGTACAGCGCGGTGACGTGTTGCTGCGCCGCTTCGAGGCTTCCACCAAGTAAGCGTCAGATTGGGCCATATTCGGCCAAACGACATCGATCCACTCCCTCTCCCTTTGGGCGAGGGTTGGGGTGAGGGGCTTATGCCGTCCCTCATCCCCATTTAACGGTTAACCCTATGTCATCATCCCGTCCCGGCTTCGGCTGTAGCTGGCTGCCCTATGTGTTGGTGCTGCCACAGTTGCTGATCACCGTCGTTTTCTTCCTGTGGCCTGCCGGCCAGGCGCTGTGGTACTCGGTACAAAGCGTCGATCCGTTCGGCCTTTCCAGCCAGTTTGTCGGGTTGGACAACTTTACACAGCTGTTCCAGGATCCGTATTACCTGGAGTCTTTCTACACCACGCTGTTGTTCAGCTTCCTGGTGGCCGGTGTTGGCCTGCTGGTATCGCTGTTCTTTGCCGCGCTGGTGGACTACGTGCTGCGCGGCAGCCGCTTTTATCAGACGTTGATGATCCTGCCCTATGCGGTTGCCCCTGCGGTAGCGGCGGTGCTGTGGATCTTCCTGTTCAGCCCCGGCATGGGGCTGATCACCCATGTGCTCGCCGGTTTCGGTTACGACTGGAACCATGCGCAAAACAGTGGCCAGGCAATGTTCCTGGTGGTGTTGGCATCAGTGTGGCAGCAGATCAGCTATAACTTTCTGTTTTTCCTGGCGGCATTGCAGTCCATCCCACGTTCCCTGGTGGAAGCGGCGGCGATCGACGGGGCAGGCCCGGTACGGCGTTTCTTCAACCTGGTGCTGCCGCTGATCACGCCGGTGAGCTTCTTCCTGCTGGTGGTCAACCTGGTGTATGCCTTCTTCGACACCTTCCCGGTGATCGACGCCGCTACCGGCGGTGGGCCGGTGCAGTCGACCACTACGCTGGTGTACAAAATCTATCGTGAAGGCTTTGCCGGTCTGGATCTGTCCAGCTCGGCGGCGCAGTCGGTGGTGCTGATGCTGTTGGTGATAGGCCTGACGGTGATCCAGTTCCGCTTTGTCGAACGTAAGGTGCGTTACCAATGATTGAGAACCGACGCGGGCTGGATATCTTCAGCCATACGATGCTGATTGTTGGCGTGCTGGTGGTGCTGTTTCCGCTGTATGTGGCCTTTGTGGCCGCCACGCTGGACGATCAGCAGGTGTTCCAGGTACCTATGACGCTGGTCCCTGGCGGACACTTGTGGGACAACATCCGCCATATCTGGCAGGGCGGTGTGGGCACCCTCAAGGTGCCGTTCTCGATGCTGCTGCTCAACAGCGTGATCATGGCGTTGGCGATCACCTGCGGCAAGATCGTGGTTTCGGTGCTGTCCGCCTATGCCATCGTCTATTTCCGTTTTCCGCTGCGCAGCCTGTTCTTCTGGCTGATCTTCATGACGCTGATGCTGCCGGTCGAGGTGCGTATCTTCCCGACGGTGGAAGTGATCTCCAACCTCAACCTGCTGGACAGCTACACCGGCCTCACGCTGCCGCTGATGGCATCGGCCACGGCCACCTTCCTGCTGCGTCAGTTCTTTATGACCCTGCCGGATGAGCTGCTGGAGGCAGCCCGTATCGACGGTGCCGGGCCGATGCGCTTCTTTTGGGACATCGTGCTGCCGCTGTCGAAAACCAATCTGGCGGCGCTGTTTGTCATCACCTTCATCTACGGCTGGAACCAGTACCTGTGGCCGATCCTGGTCACCAGTGACGCCTCGATGAGCACGGCGGTAGCAGGGATCCGCAGCATGATTTCCACCTCCGGCGCGCCGACCCAGTGGAATCAGGTGATGGCGGCAATGATGTTGACTTTGATCCCGCCGTTGGCGGTGGTTCTTCTAATGCAGCGCTGGTTTGTGCGCGGTCTGGTTGATAGCGAGAAGTAACGAATATGGCAGGTTTAAAACTACAGGCGGTCACCAAGTCTTACGACGGCAAAACGCCGGTGATCAAGCAGATCGATCTCGACGTGGCTGATGGTGAATTTATTGTGATGGTTGGCCCCTCCGGCTGTGGCAAATCGACGCTGCTGCGGATGGTGGCCGGGCTGGAGCGCACCACCAGCGGTGATATCTATATTGATAGTCAGCGCGTGACCGATCTGGAACCGAAAGATCGCGGCATCGCCATGGTGTTCCAGAACTACGCGCTGTATCCGCATATGAGCGTGTACGACAATATGGCCTATGGCCTGAAAATCCGTGGCTTTGGCAAACAGCACATCCGTCAGCGGGTAGAAGAGGCGGCGCGTATTCTGGAGTTGGAACCGCTGCTGCAACGCAAACCGCGTGAGCTTTCCGGCGGCCAGCGCCAGCGGGTGGCGATGGGGCGTGCGATTGTGCGCGAACCGGCGGTGTTTCTGTTTGATGAGCCGCTCTCCAATCTGGACGCCAAATTGCGTGTCCAGATGCGCCTGGAATTACAGCAGCTGCATCGCCGGCTGAAAACCACCAGCCTGTATGTCACCCACGATCAGGTTGAAGCGATGACGCTGGCGCAGCGGGTGATCGTGATGAATAAAGGCGTGGCGGAGCAGATTGGTACGCCAAGTGAGGTTTATCAACGCCCGGCGACGCTGTTTGTCGCCAGCTTTATCGGCTCCCCGGCGATGAACTTGTTGCCTGGCACGCTGAGTGCGGACGGCAAACAACTGCAACTGGCCGGTGGTATGACACTGGATCTGCCAGAACCTCGGCCACAGTGGGGCGGACAGGAGTTGACGTTGGGTATCCGACCGGAGCATATTCAACTGAGTACGCGCGAGCAGGGCGGTATTCCGTTAGAGCTGCAAACGCTGGAGTTGCTCGGCGCCGATAACCTGGCACACGGGCAATGGGGGAGTTCAGGCGTGATCGTCCGCCTGAGCCATGAAACCCTGCCGCCTGCGGGCAGCATCCTGTATTTACAGCTGCCTGCGTCGGCGCTGCACTTTTTTGCTACCCATAGCGGAACACGGATGGATTGATGACTACAGCCTGGCCTTATCCCCACATTGTCGCCCATCGCGGCGGCGGTTCTCTGGCACCGGAAAATACCCTGGCCGCGATTGATGTCGGCGCGCGTCATGGCCACAAGATGATCGAGTTTGACGCCAAACTGGCGCAGGACGGGCAGATTTTCCTGCTGCATGATGACACGCTCGAACGCACTAGCAACGGCTGGGGCGTGGCGGGCGAACTGCCATGGGAAAAGCTGGTAGAACTGGATGCCGGCGACTGGTACAGCTCGGCCTTTAAAGGGGAGCGTTTGCCGCTGCTGTCGGACGTGGCGGAGCGCTGTAAGCAGCACGGCATGATGGCCAATATTGAAATCAAGCCAACCACCGGCAGCGACGAGGAAACCGGCCGGGTGGTGGCTTTTGCCGCCAGCATGTTGTGGCAAGGGCAAACCGATCCGCTGCTTTCTTCGTTCTCGGTGGAAGCCCTGGCGGCGGCACAGCAGACCGCCCCAGAACTGCCGCGCGGCCTATTGCTGGACAAGTGGGATGACAATTGGCGTGAGCTGACCGAGCGCCTGAGCTGTGTCTCGCTGCATATTAATCATAAAGAACTGACTGCCGAACGTGTCGCGGCGCTAAAAGATGCCGGGCTGCGTATTCTGGTGTATACCGTCAATAAGCCGGAGCGGGCGCGTTTATTGTTGAATTGGGGCGTTGACTGTATTTGCACCGACCGGATAGATTTGATCGGCCCGGATTTTTAACCGGTTAATTGCTTGGATAAAGATCCTTAACCCCCGAAGGAGAGCGAACCGATCGAGTTCGCTGATATGCCCTACTTCCCGGAGGAGCAGAGGCTAGTCGAGTGCACGGGCTGGCCCCCTCGCCCTTTGGGAGAGGGCTGGGGTGAGGGGATATTTTACCAGACCAGAACATAGCGACGTCAGCCCGTTGCCGCCGCGCCATCGGAAGGGATACGATGCCTGCCTTTATTGTTTCGCTGTGGCACCAAATAGTGCTGTCTTTGCCGTTATTTGTGCTGATCGTGCTGGGATATGGCCTTATCCGCTGGGGAAAGTGGCCGGCGACCATCACCGATGGCCTGACCCGCTTCGTGTTTTCCCTCGCCCTGCCCGCCATGCTGTTTCGCATGATGTGCGATTTTTCACAACGCCCGGCGGTGGATGCCCGCCTGCTGATCGCCTTCTTCGGCAGTTGCCTGATCGTCTTCGTGATCGGCCGCATTGCCGCACGGCGGCTCTTCAAGCTGGACGGCGTTTCGGGTTCGGTATTTGCTCTGGGCGGCATTTTCTCCAATAACGTCATGCTTGGCCTGCCGATCGCCACGGTGATGCTGGGAGAGGAGGCCATCCCATCGGTGGCTCTGGTGCTGGTCTTTAACGGCCTGATTTTGTGGACGTTGGTGACCATCTCCATCGAATGGGCGCGTAATGGCTCCCCCACGCTGCAAGGATTTATCAAAACGGCGCGCAGCGTGCTGACCAATCCGCTGATTATCGGCATCCTGTCTGGCACGCTGTTCAGCCTGACCGGCCTGCCTCTGCCAGTGTTTGTCGATCAGCCGGTCAGCATGCTGGGCCAGGTGGCGGCTCCGCTGTCGCTAGTGGTACTCGGCATGGGGCTGGCGGAATACCGTATCAGCGAGGGCTGGCAACTGAGTAGCGGCATCTGCTTCCTCAAGCTGATCGTCCAGCCGATGGTGGTCTGGCTGCTGGCTTGGTCAATGGATTTACCCCCGATGGAGACCCGTGTGGTGGTACTGCTGGGATCAATGGCCGTGGGGGTAAACGTCTACCTGATGTCGCGGCAGTTCAACGTGCTGACCGGCCCTGCCGCTACCAGCCTGGTGATGTCCACCGCGCTGGCGGCGATCACCACCCCGTTAATCCTCACCATTATGGGGGTCAGGGTGTAGCCGGGAGCGGCGCCTGCGGTATTACCGGAGCAGTCTGGTTAAAGGGATTAACCGGCTGATTGCCGTTTTGCAGCATCTTGCCAGTGGTCATCTGTGGCTGCATCGGGTTGTTATTGCCGTTATAGGGCAGCATTTTGGGCTGGTTGACCTTGAGTTGATAACCCTGCTGCTGGCGCTGCTCCATCTGCTGATTGTTCAGCATGCGCTGTTGTTGTGCCTGCTGGTTGCGCTGGTTAAGAAATTGCTGTTGCTGGCTGAGCGTAGTGACGCCGTTTTCCGCCACAGCCAACCAGGGCAGCCACAGCAGGGTGGTGATAATAAGGTGACGTTTCATGTTCTACCTCCTCTGAGCTTGGTTGTCTTATCACAATAGAACATGGGGGTATTGGCTTTCACAAAGACAAAGCCAGACGTGTTTTGTGTGTAAATCTCGAGTTGCATGCCACTATGTTCATACAAATAAAAATCTGGCAATAAGACACTCATGAATCCTGCGTATTTTGAATCATAGGCATCTTGAGAAATCAGGGTGTAGCTATTGCCTTCTCTGGTATAGGTAAAATTCAAGACACGGTTAATCTTGGCTATCCTATTCCCATTTTCAATCATAGTAAATGAACCCTCCATGCGGCCATCACCTTCGTTGAAGGTAAAGTTCAATACACCAGAGATCACTTTGTTCTCTAATGTTGTCTCGACATGGCTTTCGCATGAGAAATGTTCCATCGGATAGCTACGATAGTAGCTTAAAGAGATAACACTAACTGTTATCAATACAAATAATACCAATAGCCATTTTACTAGTTGGGACCTAGTCATAATTTAGTTCCCTTATCCGCTCGTAAGATCGACATTTTATACCTGAAGCTAGAATGTCGTTATCACACATAATCATCGAGATCTGAGGGCGACCTTTCGGCAGTGTCAGGTAAACCCAGTTTTTTTCTTCGCACTTTATTGGGTTTTTCTTAATAAAAGAAAGATATTTATCATCAGTACTATCAATACTTGGTCTGAAAAGAATACAGTTATTTATTTCGGCAAACTTCAAGTAATGATTAAAGTACCCTCTATGGGCTTGGTGTTGATGACTATCCGTGATTGAAACGGTGATAAAACCGATAAGAAGGACGGCAAGG
>NZ_JAELTL010000062.1:0-30104 GCF_016428815.1 Serratia sp. ASV30
CCCCCCCCCCCCCCCCCCCCCCCCCCCCCCCCCCCCCCCCCCCCCCCCCCCCCCCCCCCCCCCCCCCCCCCCCCCCCCCCCCCCCCCCCCCCCCCCCCCCCCCCCCATTTTCAAGCAGAAGACGGCAAACGAGATGATACCTCCTGTCTCGTGGGCTCGGAGATGTGTATAAGAGACAGGTCTTCTAACACTCCTTTAATATTTGTGCCTTCAGGAGCACGCTCGATGAAGCGTTGAATTTTCTGATTTATTTCTTCCTGACTCATGCCTGATTGGATGGTTTGCAGCTCTGTCAACGCACCTGCGAAGCTATCCGCATGGGCGATACCGCTAATTGCGGCCAGCGTGATTAAAGAAGCAAGCAGGGTTTTCTGGATGGTCATTTCTACTACCTATCATTAAGTCATTAAGGTTGGGGAGCTTGATATGACCATCCATAGTCTTTCTTGCTTCTATAGACTTTGCATAAACAATCACAGTCTTTGTTTTGTGTTTATAGTCTTTATTTTGGCTATTCCATGTATTGATAAAGACTTTTTATTGACTGTTATCAATTTTAAATGACTTACATAAAGGTGTTGACTTGATGACTTTCGTTCGAAGACTTAAGGCGTTTCAAGTGAGGTGTATTACGCTGGGATGGTGATTGCTAACAGGTGTGGATTATATCCATGGGCAATGAATTTTGTGAAGGTCTGGCAGATTAGGTGTACTAGGGACGGAAGCCGTGTGAGATGAGAGAGGTAGTCTGGAGACTAGTAGGTCACGTTGCGCCGGACCGTTTCCAAAACCTCGGTCAGCGCAACTGACTATGTTATGACTTACTGATAGTGAAAATCAAAGTCTGCTATGGTGCAGTCACCTGCCAGGCCAATGGCTGCTGATAACGTGGCATAGTAGCTATCAAGGCCAACCGCCTCAACCGCTTCAATCGCGGGTTTGATCCGCATGCAGTAGAGCTCAGGGTAACCCTTTTCAACCACCTTGTTGTTAGGGATCTGCTCGCCACACACTGCTTTATAGTAGGTTCTAACGGCTTGCTTGACGCTGGTTGGGGCCTGATTAACCGAAACTTGCTCGCCAAGATCCATCAGCTTTTGCAGGGTGGGGAAGGTGTCGGTCGTCACGCATTCGTGCAGTCTGGCGAAGAAGTTAAGGAAATACTCCACCGAACCCAAGTCCGAAATCTTGGGTTTGGTTGATTTACCATTGCGATTGCCTGCGGAAGATCTTGCACCAACCGAGGGGATCAGCTTGTCGAGGTCAAGATTAAACAGATTGTCGGCAATCTCGCGCCGCTCTTTTAGCGGTATTTCCAGCATTTTGGCTATCAGTGCCTTGGCGGGGGCATCGAGCAGACCATGATTGGTAAGCCATTGCGTGCGTGAATATTCTCTTTTGGTCCGCGCCCAATCTGGTGGATTATCCGAGTGGAACAGCGTGGATTTGCCTTTGCTGTCAAAGGCGATATAGGTGCCATCCGCAAACTGAAAACGGGTGTTTTTAAAGCTGCCGATGGTGGTGTTAATGACCAGTGCGTCTTTGACAAATTTGGCGACTTCAGGTGCCATGACGAAACTTGTCGAGCTATCGCTGTTAATGACTTCCTTCAGTTTGCTGACGTCGGTCACCTTGGCTGGCAGTAAGGGGAATTCAAAAAATGTGTGTATCATTTATCTGATTGTCCTTTGATTAACCTTTGTCTAATCCAATACTTATTAAAGTTTATCACCTCTTCAAGCTGTCTGTTGCTACTAATTATGATAGCTAGCGCACAGATGGCTTGATGAACTGCTTTTTAGTCTATGTAAAGGAATGGAAGAAAAGCTCAAAGGTCAGCACCTGGGAGACGGAAAACGTTATCCTGGTATTAAAAAAGCCAGCCGGTAGAGTAACCGGCTGGCTTATAACAGCGTGTCGAAATAACTAAATCAGTCTACGCGCAGGATACGGCTGGTATTGGTGGTGCCCACGGTGCTCATGACGTCACCTTGGGTAACCAGCACCAGATCGCCAGACACCAGGTAACCTTTATCACGCAGACGGGCGATAGCGTCATTAGCGGCGGCAACGCCGTCGCTGTGGCTGCCGAAGTAGACCGGGGTAACACCACGATACAGCGCCGTCAGGTTCAGCGTGTGCTCATGGCGTGACATGGCGAAGATCGGCAAGCCGGAGCTGATACGCGACATCATTAGCGCGGTGCGGCCAGATTCGGTCATGGCGATGATGGCGGTAACCCCTTTAAGGTGGTTAGCGGCGTACATGGTCGACATGGCGATGGCTTCTTCGATATTGTCGAACTGCACGTCCAGCCGGTGCTTGGATACGTTGATGCTTGGGATTTTCTCTGCGCCTAGGCAAACACGCGCCATGGCGGCTACCGTTTCGGCTGGATACTGGCCCGCAGCGGTTTCGGCAGACAGCATGACCGCATCGGTACCATCCAGCACGGCGTTCGCCACGTCCATCACTTCGGCACGGGTCGGCATCGGGTTGGTGATCATCGATTCCATCATCTGCGTGGCGGTGATCACCGCACGGTTCAGCGTACGGGCGCGACGGATCAGTTTCTTCTGGATACCCACCAGCTCCGGGTCGCCAATTTCGACGCCCAGATCGCCACGGGCAACCATGACCACATCGGAAGCCAGGATGATGTCATCCATCGCTTCGTCGCTGCATACGGCTTCAGCACGTTCTACTTTTGACACGATTTTGGCGTTGCAGCCTGCGTCACGTGCCAAGCGGCGAGCATAGTTCAGGTCTTCGCCGGTACGTGGGAAGGAGACGGCCAGGTAGTCGACACCAATTTTGGCGGCGATCAGAATATCGGCTTTGTCTTTTTCGGTCAGAGCTTCGGCAGAAAGGCCGCCGCCCAGTTTGTTGATGCCTTTATTGTTCGACAGCGGGCCACCTACGGTGACTTCGGTGAACACTTTCATGCCCTGAACTTCCAGCACTTTCAGCTGTACGCGGCCATCGTCCAGCAGCAGCACATCGCCAGGAACCACGTCCGCAGGCAGGCCTTTATAGTCGATACCGACTTTTTCTTTATCGCCTTCACCCTTGGTCAGGTTGGCATCCAGCAGGAATTTATCTCCGATGTTAAGGAAAATCTTGCCTTCCTTAAAGGTGGAAACGCGGATTTTTGGCCCTTGAAGATCGCCCAGGATAGCGACATGACGCCCCAGCTTGGCCGCAATCTCACGCACTTTATCTGCCCGTGCCTGATGGTCTTCTGCATTGCCGTGGGAAAAGTTAAGCCGAACTACGTTCGCACCAGCAGCAATAATCTTTTCCAGATTATTGTCGCGGTCGGTAGCCGGACCCAGTGTGGTAACGATTTTGGTTCTTCTGAGCCGTCTGGTCATGTATTACTCCGTTGACTTGTGACGCAAGTATTGGTGTTGCTGAACGTCAGATAACGAAACCGGATGAGGGGGCCGACGTTTTTCGCCTACCCAATGTTCATCTGGGTTATCTGTATGAACGAGCTATCAGGGTACAACTATAATCCCGCGGGTCAACTTGTGATCTGACCGGCGGTTTTTAAATCCGTTTTCAGTCGAAACTGTTGGGGACGATCCCTTTATCAAAGCGCGATTCTTTCAACGCTTCCTTGACCCGCTTCAAGTTATCTCTGAATTTAGCCCCTCGACGCAAGGTAAATCCAGTGGCCAGCACATCAATCAGGGTCAACTGTGCAATTCGGGACACCATGGGCATATAAACATCGGTATCTTCCGGCACGTCCAACAGTAGGGGGAGGGTCGCAGCCTGGGCCAACGGTGTATCTTTCGAGGTGATGGCGATGACCGTGGCGTCATTCTCTCGTGCCAGATGCGCCATCTCGACCAAATTCTTGGTGCGCCCGGTATGGGAGATTAATACAACGACATCTCCCTCGACGGAGTTCATGCAGCTCATGCGCTGCATGACGATATCGTCAAAATAGACCACCGGAATATTGAAGCGGAAAAATTTGTTCATGGCGTCGTGCGCCACGGCAGCAGAGGCCCCCAGGCCGAAGAACGAGATTTTTTTTGCCTGGGTAAGCAGATCAACCGCACGATTGATTGCGGTAATGTCGAGATTTGCCTTTACTGTATCCAGGTTGGCCATCACCGACTCAAAGATCTTACTGGTGTAAGCGGCAACGGTGTCGTTTTCTTCGACATTGCGGTTTACATAGGGTGTACCGTTGGCCAGACTTTGAGCCAGATGCAGCTTGAAATCGGGGAATCCTTTGGTTTCAAGGCGGCGGCAAAAGCGGTTAACGGTCGGCTCACTGACATCGGCCAATTTGGCCAGCCGGGCGATGCTGGAGTGAATAGCGGTTTGTGGGGAGGCCAGGATCACCTCGGCGACTTTCCTTTCCGATTTGCTCAGGAGCTCCAGATGGTTCTGGATTTTTTCCAGCGTATTCATATAACGAGAGTCACTCATGGTTTATACCTGCCGGACACCTGCTGTCACTGGTGATCCATAGGGTATGTCGATTTCAATCAAAGGAGAAATCAATCCGGTTTAATGAAAATATACTACGTGCTGGTAAGCGTTGGCAGTGTCGACAAGGGATAAGCTGGCTTTTTTCACCAGAACATGACCTGTGTCTAACTTTCATAATGGTAAAAGAGTGTCAAAAAAGATAGAAAATTACAGTTTCCCCCGTTGCCAGCAGCGTTAGCGCTACGTCAGGGATAACGCCGTAGTTTCTAGGGCTTTTTTTCTGCTTTTGATCCGGGTTTACTGGCCGTAGCGAAAGAGAGTACATTAGTAATGTAAGAAAATTACAAATATCCTGCATCGAGGAGATGAACATGGCGGTAACCTCTACAGCCCAGGCCTGTGACCTGGTTATTTTCGGCGCAAAAGGCGATCTGGCGCGTCGTAAACTGCTGCCTTCCCTGTACCAGTTAGAGAAAGCCGGTCACATCCACCCGGATACCCGTATCATCGGGGTAGGCCGTGCCGAGTGGGATAAAGAAGCTTATACCAAGGTGGTCAAGGAAGCCCTGGGCACCTTTATGAAAGAAAAGCTGGACGATGAGCTTTGGGCCACGCTGAGCGCACGCCTGGACTTCTGCAATCTGGACGTCAACGACAGCAAGCACTTCGCCGAGTTGGGCAAGATGCTGGATCAGAAACATCGTACCACCATCAACTATTTCGCCATGCCGCCAAGCACCTTTGGTGCCATCTGCAAGGGCCTGGGCGAGGCCAAGCTGAATAAAGAACCGGCGCGCGTGGTGATGGAAAAGCCACTTGGTACTGACCTGGCATCCTCACGGGTGATCAACGATCAGGTCGCTGAGTACTTTAACGAATCCCAGGTTTACCGCATCGACCACTATCTTGGCAAAGAGACGGTACTGAACCTGCTGGCGTTACGCTTTGCCAACTCCCTGTTTGCCTCCAACTGGGATAACCGCACCATCGATCACGTGCAGATCACCGTGGCGGAAGAGGTAGGTATTGAAGGGCGTTGGGGTTACTTCGATCAGGCCGGGCAGATGCGCGACATGATCCAGAACCACCTGTTGCAGATCCTGACCATGATCGCCATGTCACCACCGGCGGATCTGACCACTGACCGTATCCGTGATGAGAAAGTGAAAGTGCTGCGCTCGCTGCGCCGTATCGATCAGACCAATGTCCGGGAAACCACCGTGCGCGGCCAGTACACCGCAGGCTTCGTGCAGGGTAAAAAAGTGCCGGGCTATCTGGAAGAGGAAGGGGCAAACAAGAGCAGCAACACCGAGACTTTTGTGTCCATCCGCGTCGATATCGACAACTGGCAATGGGCTGGGGTGCCATTCTATCTACGTACCGGCAAGCGTTTGCCGACCAAATGTTCAGAAGTGGTGGTGTACTTTAAAAACCCACCGCTGAACCTGTTCCGTGACTCCTATCAACAACTGCCACAGAACAAATTGACCATTCGCCTGCAGCCGGACGAAGGGATCGAAATCCAGGTATTGAACAAGGTGCCGGGGCTGGATCACAAACATCGTTTGCAAACCACCAAGCTGGATTTGAGTTTCTCGGAAACCTTTAACCAGGAACACGTGGCCGATGCCTATGAGCGTCTGCTGCTGGAAACCATGCGCGGCATTCAGGCGCTGTTTGTGCGTCGTGACGAAGTGGAGGAAGCCTGGAAGTGGGTTGACTCAATCATGGATGCCTGGAAAGCGGACAACGAAGCACCTAAGCCATACCAGTCTGGGACTTGGGGGCCGGTGGCTTCCGTCGCGATGATCACTCGCGATGGCCGTTCGTGGAACGAATTCGAATAAGCAGCAGTTAACCAGCTCTCTCTCGCCCTAACCCTCTCCCAAAAGGAGAGGGAACCGATCGAGCTCTCCGCTACCCAGGTGTTCTTTCTGAGGCCAGAGGTAGATTGAGACCGATTTATTATCGGAGAGGCCTGGGGTGAGGGGCTGGTAACACGTCAACAGAATTAGCCTAGGTGACCGGCGTCAGCCTGTCTGCTGGCTTTTAGCGGTGCGATCGGAATCTGCAGCGATGCGGAGCCCTGTGGCAGGGGCGTGCCAACACCAACCGAAAGTAATGGAGAGAATGACGATGAAAAACTGGAAAACCAGTGCAGAACAGATCCTGACGGCAGGCCCCGTAGTTCCGGTGATTGTGATTAACAAACTGGAACACGCTGTGCCGTTGGCCAAAGCACTGGTTGCGGGTGGCGTGCGTGTGTTGGAAGTGACGCTGCGTACCGCCTGTGCGATGGACGCGATTCGTGCGATCGCCAAAGAAGTTCCTGATGCCATCATTGGTGCGGGCACGGTGATCAATCCACAGCAGTTGCAAGAAGTGACCGAGGCCGGTGCACAGTTTGCCATCAGCCCTGGTCTGACCGCCGATCTGCTGAAAGCCGCCACCGCAGGCAGCATTCCGTTGATCCCGGGTATCAGCACCGTTTCCGAGCTGATGCTGGGGATGGATTATGGCCTGCGCGAGTTTAAATTCTTCCCAGCGGAAGCCAACGGTGGCGTCAAGGCGCTACAAGCCATTGCCGGGCCGTTCTCGCAGGTGCGCTTCTGCCCAACCGGCGGTATCACGCCAAACAACTACCGTGACTATCTGGCACTGAAAAGCGTGCTGTGCATCGGTGGTTCCTGGTTAGTGCCTGCGGATGCGCTGGAAAGCGGCGACTATGCTCGCATCACCGAATTGGCGCGTGAAGCCGTCAAAGGTGCTACCGCCTAAACCCGCGTTCGCTCCTGCTGATGCCAATCCTCTGTGATTGGCATTTTTTTGCCTGTAAATACCACAACTTCACATTTTGCGGTGGTTGTTTTCCCTAACCCTGTATTAGGATGACTTTTGGTTAGTTTGGCTGCCCGCTTGCCAATTACCGTCTTTTTCTTCTTTATAATTAATAATAACAACAGGTTAAAATGAAACGTAAAGATGCAGTTCGCCAGGAGCTGGAACGTCTTACCCTTACGCTTAGCCGGGAAACGCTGGAACAAAGTGCTGGCGGTTTCGCCGCGGAAACCATCGCTTTCAACCTGGGATTGGCGCGTAACTCTGTTAGTAAAGATCTCAACGAGTTGCACGGTGATCGGTTGGTCATCAAGATTAAATCCCGTCCCGTGCTGTTTTTGCACAGGGCAGTCTGCGAACAGTTGATTGAGCAGTCGCTGCCAGATGACAGGCTGGAAGCCAAAGACTTGCTGGATCTATTACCCGCCAAAGCCTTGCCGCAGCCAGCCAGTGATGACCCTTTTCATACGGTAATTGGTTATGACCGCAGTCTGCGGCTGTCAGTAGAGAAGGGCAAGGCGGCGGTGCTTTATCCCGGTGGATTGCATGTGTTGCTTACCGGGCCTTCCGGGGTGGGGAAAACCTTCTTTGCCGAGGTGATGCACCAATTCGCCACGGTGCAACAGCCACAGCGCCAAATCCCGTTGGTGTATTTCAACTGTGCCGAGTATGCCCATAACCCGGAGCTGCTTTCGTCCCATCTGTTTGGTCATAAACAGGGCGCGTTTACCGGCGCGATCGAAAGCAAACGTGGCCTGATCGAACAGGCGGACGGTGGCTTTCTGTTGCTCGATGAAGTTCATCGCTTGCCCTACGAAGGGCAAGAGAAACTGTTTTCGATCCTCGATAAAGGTGAATATCGTCCACTGGGTTCAAGCGATAAAGCCCGCCCCATCAGCGTACGGCTGATTTGTGCTACCACCGAAAGCCCAGACTCAACGTTGCTACGCACTTTCCTGCGGCGTATTCAGGTGTCGATTGCCATACCGGCGCTGCGGGAACGCTCGCTGGAGGAACAGGTAGAAATCATTACCGGTTTCTTACAGCTCGAGAGCCGCAAAATTGGCCGTATTATCCGCCTGGATAAGGGATTACTGCTCTATCTGTTGGAGAAGCCACTGAGCGGCAACATCGGCCAACTCAAAAGCGATATCCAATTCCTTTGTGCCCAGGCTTGGGCCAGTGGGATGGGACACAGTAGCCCAAGGTTGCTGCTGGATAAGCGGCTGATGGACGTACCGCACTCAGCCAGCGCAAGCAGCCGCCTGCTGGTGGATGCGCTATTTGGTCAGCAGGAGTATCTGGACATCAGCTCACAGCCTATGGAGCAGCTCAAGCAGCATCTGAGCGCCTTGAGCAGCGAGCAGGACAGCGATCTGTTTTACACCTATCTGACGCGCGAATACGTCAACCTGCGCAACAGCAACGTGCCGCCGCAGGAAACCCTGTCAATCCTGAAGAACAAGCTACGCACCATTTTTGAATATGGGTTGTACAGCCGCAACGGAGGGGAAAGCGAGGAACGCTATTATGGCGGCCAGGTTGAGCAACGCATCACCCTGTTAATCGGCTGCATTGAACAGGTGTTGGGTTTCCCGCTGCCACAGAATATGGCTGGCCATCTGCGTAAACACCTGCTGGCACTGCTTTCCTATGTGCAGAAAGGGCTGATCCCTAACCTCTACTCCTCCAGCCTGATCCTGGATTACTGCAAGGATGAGTACGACAACGCCAACCAGCTATGTCGTAAAATCAATGAAATCTTCCACATCCAGTGCCCGTCGACGGAAATCGTCTACCTGTGCCTGTTTTTGAAGGAGTGCCGTAGTTTCCGCCAGCGCAAGGAGGTTAACCCTGACTGCGGTGCCATGTTGATCGGCCATGGCACTACCACGGCCAGCAGCATGGCGCACTATGTCAATCGGGTGCTGGAATGTGAGTTGTTTACCGCCATCGATATGCCGTTCGAGCAGTCGGTGCATGACACATTGGAATTACTGATCGCGACACTGCGGGAAAAACGCTATCAGCGTTTGATCCTGATTGTGGATATCGGCTCGTTGGTGCACTTTGCCAGCACCGTCAGCAAACTGTTCCATATCGATGTGCTGCTGATCCAGAACATCACCATGGGGGCGTTGCTGGAGATTGGGTTGGATCTGACCTATGAAACCAGTGATTTCGTCCCCTTGATGGAACTGATGGCCAGCAAAGGGATTGCCCACCAGCTTTACGACCAGCGGGAAGATGAGACCGGCAAGGTGTTGGCAATCTCCTGTATCACCGGGATGGGCACGGCGGTGAAGATCAAAAAAGTGCTGGAGGAAAGCTTCGGTGAGCTGATGGCGGAAGATACCCGCATGGTCTTGGTGGATTACAACGAAGTGCGCAGCCTGGAGCGGTTGCGTCAGGCGATAGGCGGTAACGAGCGGCTGGTGGGGATCGTGGGCACCTTCCAGCCCGGCTTGCCAGATATCCCGTTTATCGCGTTGGAAGAACTGTTCTCCGAACAGGGGCCGGAACTGGTGCTCAGCCTGTTAAACCCGGACCTTGGCAGCGCCGAACGCCAGCTGCAAGTGGAGCGCTGTTCAATGCGCTTCATCAGCGCGCTGACGCTGGAGAGCATCATCAACCATATTTCCGTGCTCAATCCCCAACGTATTCTGCAAGAGATCGAAGCGGTGTTGCATCAGATTTGCCGCACGCTGGATCTACAGCCCTCAAGGCAAGTGACACTTCGCTTCCTGATCCACTGCTGTTGCATGGTGGAGCGTATCGTTTTAAGCCACAAACCGTTACAGATTGCCCTGGATGCTCAGCAGGATATCGACCAGCAGGCGTTTTCTGTCATCAAAGACGCGTTTTCGCCGATTGAACGTGCCTATTCTATCCGCCTGTCTGATGCGGAATATTTTTATATCTACGAGCTCCTCTACCGCTAAACCCCACTCAGGTGGGCCTTGATGGCCCACTATCCACTGACCTCCTCCCGGCGTGCCACAAAGTTGGCACAGGCATTGCTATATCTCTAGGGAGCGGAAATTTTCAATGACTTTCAATAGATTGCCAGGAGGCCATTTTGGCTGCATTACCACAGATTTTACTACTGACCCACGGTGGCTGGGGCCAACAACTGCGCGAAAGCGTCCGCATGGTGATTGGCGAAACCAGCGGGGTATTCGATATCGCGCTGATGCCGGTCGACACGCTGGCGGAGTTCCATGAGCGCGTTGAACAACAGGTAAAAACCATGCCGGAGGGCTCATTGATCCTCACCGACTTTATCGGCGGCACTACCTCCAACGTGGCGGCACGATTGAGCCGTGACTACGCCATCGGTGTGATTTCCGGCCTGAATGCCACCTTGCTGCTGGCCGCCATCGATTTACGCGAACAGGGCAATCTTCTCAACCATCTCGATGAGTTGGTTGAACTGGGGCGCAACAGCTGCCTCGATGTAGTTAAACAAATTAAATCAATAACATCAGGGGAAAAATAATCATGGCCAACATCGTTTTATGTCGCATTGACAGCCGTTTGATCCACGGCCAGGTCGTCACCAAGTGGGTTGGGCAGTCACAAGCCAACCGTATCGCGGTAGTGAGTGATGAGCTGGAAGCCGATCCGTTTATGAAAAGCATCTATCTGATGGCCGCTCCGCCGAATGTGAAAGTGGATTGCTATAGCAACCAGAGCTTTGCGGCGGCTTGGCGGGAGAACCAACTGGGAGAGGGCAACGTATTGGTGCTGTTCCCGAACCTGGCTACGGTGCAACAAGCGGTGGTTGACGGGTTTGACGTCAAAAATATTCAGGTAGGTGGCCTGGGTGGTGGGCCGAACCGTAAAGCGGTATTCCAGAACATTACGCTGGATGAGGCTGATGTGACGATCCTGCGCGATCTGCAGCAACGCGGCGTGACGGTATTTTTCCAGACTATCCCGGAAGACAAGCCGCAGGCACTGGCAGATATTTTGAAGAAGTTCTGATATTCGGCATCTGATCGATTAGGAGCAATAACATGGATAACTTGACCGTTGCCATCTGTATGGGGCTGTATTACTGGTTTGCCCGCCTGCGCTTGGGCTACACCCTCTCGGGGATGTTGGTTCAACCCATCGCCATCGCGGTCTTCGTCGGCTTCCTGCTTGGAGACATGAAAACGGCGATGATTATCGGTGCCGGGATGCAGCTGGTGTATCTGGGCGTCACCTCTACGCCGGGCGGGAACGTCCCTTCAGATCCGGCGCTGGCGGCCTGTATCGCGCTGCCGATTGCCGTGAAAGCGGGAATGGATCCCAATCTGGCGATCGCGTTGGCAATCCCGTTTGGGGTGATCGGAGTGTTCGTTGACCAGTTACGCCGTACCGTGAACGCCGTCTGGGTGCATATGGCCGATAAGCACGCGGAAGAGGCCAATATCAGCGGGATCATGCGCTGTGCCTTCCTGTATCCGGCACTGCTTGGCCTGGTGATCCGCTTCCCGGTGGTGTTTGCCGCCAACTATTTCGGCCAGGGCGTGGTCGAGAAATTCCTGGCGCTGATGCCACACTGGCTGACCCACTCGTTCGAAATCATGGGCGGCATCCTGCCAGCGCTGGGCTTTGCGATCACCATCATGGTGATCGGCAAGAAAAGCCTGCTGCCTTACTTTATTGCCGGATTCTTCGCGGTGTTGTATCTCAAGGTCGACATCATGGCGATGGCCATCTTCGGTACCTGTGCGGCATTCCTGGTTAAAAACATGGCCAAAGGTGAAGGAGCCTGATCATGAGCAGCGATATCATGCAACACGAGCTGGTGGAAAGAGCACGGCAAACCAACGTGCTGACCAAGCGGGACATCACCAAGGCCTGGTTTATTTACTGGCTGGGAGCCGAAGTCTCCAACTCTTACGAGCGTTTACAGAGCCTGATTTTCTGCGCCTCAATGACGCCGATTATCAAAAAGCTCTATCCGCAGAAAGAAGAGCAGGTTGAGGCGCTGAAACGCCACCTGAACTTCTTCAACAGCGAACAGACTTTCGGGGCGGTGATCCAAGGCGTAGCCATTGCCATGGAGGAGCAGAAGACCCGTGGCGAGCCGATTTCCGATTCGTCCATCACCGGGATTAAAACCGGCCTGATGGGGCCGCTGGCCGGGATTGGTGACTCGGTGGTCTGGGCGGCGATCATGCCGCTGTTGATCGCCATCTTCATACCCTTCGCGGCTAACGGCAGCGCCATGGGCGGCATCATGCCGGTGGTGTTGTATACCGTGATCACCATGGCGATCAGCTACGGCTTGGCCCACAAAGGTTACACGCTGGGGAGGGAGTCGATCATCGGGCTGCTGCAAGGGGGGAAGATAAAAGAGCTGATCTACGGGGCCAACGTGCTCGGGCTGATCATGATGGGGGCGCTGTCTGCCAGCTACGTCAAGATCACCTCGCCGCTGAAAATCAGCGCGTTGGAAGGCTCCGAAGTGGTGGTGCAACAGATCCTGGACTCCATCGCCCCCGGCCTGTTGCCGCTGGCTGCGGTGTTTTCAATCTACTTCTATCTGGTCAAAAAAGGGCCGCGCTATACCACCATTCTGCTTTCGGTGGTGGTACTGAGCGTGGTGTGTTCCCTGCTAGGCATTTTGTAACGGAGCAACGATGAATATTTATCAACGGCTCGGGCTGAAACGGGTGATCAATGCCAGCGGCAAGATGACCCTCCTTGGTGTTTCTTCGGTGCCGAAAGACGTGATGACGGCCACGGCCGAGGCGGCGTCAGCCTTTGTGGAGATTGATGCGCTGGTGGATCGCGTTGGCGAACTCATCTCTCAGCATACCGGTGCGCAAGACAGTTATGTGACCTCCTGCGCTTCTGCCGGGGTGGCTATTGCGGTCGCGGCAGCCATCACCCAAGGGGAGCCGGAGCGGGTGGCGCAGATGCCGTGCAGTGAAGGTTTGGCGAATGAAATCGTCATGCTGCGTGGCCACAATATTGACTACGGCGCGCCGATCACCACCGCTATCCGGCTAGGAGGAGGTAAGGTGGTAGAGGTGGGGCAAAGCAATCTGGCTGCCCGCTGGCAACTGGCAAAAGCCATCACGGCGCAGACGGCGGCACTGTTTTACGTCAAGTCGCATCACTGTGTGCAAAAGGGCATGGTTGCGCTGAGCGATTTTGTCGCCGTGGCCCGTGATGCCGGGTTGCCGCTGATTGTTGATGCGGCCGCAGAGGAAGATTTGCGGGCTTATGTGGCAGCCGGGGCCAACATGGTGGTGTATAGCGGAGCTAAAGCGTTGGATGCACCGACCTCTGGTTTTGTTACCGGCGACCGGCAATGGATCGCCTGTTGCAAAGCTCAGCATAACGGCATTGCGCGAGCGATGAAGATCGGTAAAGAGAACATGGTGGGGCTGGTGATGGCGTTGGATCATTATCAGCAGCATCAGCCGGACTGGAGCCGCCAATTACCCGCGCTGCGCGAATTGGCACAGCAGATATCCGCGTTGCCCGGCCTACAGGCGGAGATCGAACAGGATGAAGCCGGGCGAGCGATTTATCGGGTGCGGGTAAGCGTGGACGCCTCCAGATCAGGATTAACCGCCTATCAGGTGGAAGAGCAACTGCGCACTGGCGAGGTGGCGATTTACACCCGTCATTACTGGCTGAATCAAGGCATCTTCAGCTTCGATCCACGGGCGCTGCGCGACGACGATTTTGCGTTGATTGTGGCGCGGCTGACGGAAATTGTGCAACAGGCCAGGGGGCAACATGCAACAGCTTGATTTTTACCAGGGGCGAGTGGCCATCAACGTGCTGGCCAAAGATATCCCTAACGCATTACAGGTACACCATGCCGCCGAAGGACATGCCGCTATCGGTGTGATCTCGGCGCAGTTTACCAACGTGGAACAGGGTGTGGCCGAGGTGAAGCGCTGGATGGAGCACATCCCGGCGATTTCAGTTGGTTTGGGGGCGGGGTCAGCGGCACAGTTTTATAAGGCGGCAATGATTGCGGCGGCCACCGCGCCCGCACACGTCAACCAAACTTTCACCGGCTGTGGTTTTGCAGCAGGTGCATTGGCGGCCCGTGGCATCAGCAATACCTGCATTAATGCCTTGATCTCGCCGACTGGCACGCCAGGGAAGGTGATCATTTCCACCGGGGTTCACAGCAGCCAGGGCGAGCCTGCCGTGGTGAGTTGTGACAGCGCGGTGCGTATGATCCTCGATCTGGGGGGGCACGCGGCCAAATTCTTCCCGATGGGCGGCTTATCGTCGCTGGCAGAACTGCGCGCATTGGCGGAAAGTTGCGTGCGCAATGGCATGACCATGATCGAACCCACCGGCGGGATCGATACGCGAAACTTCCTGTCAATACTGGAAACCTGCCTTGACGCCGGAGTCGCAAAGGTGATGCCACATGTTTACAGTTCCATCATCGATCCGCACAGTGGAGAGACCCGTGCCGAAGAGGTCGCGTTGCTGCTGGAAGGCATCAAACAGATCCTGCGCTAAGGTGCGTGGTGCCTGAATCTGCCGAACTTGCCGGCTAGCGAAATTCTCACAAGGCTCAGGTGAAAACCCGAGCCTTTTTTTAATTTTTAAAAACATTAAGGCTCTTATTTATAACTCATTTTTTTTCACTAAATGTGAAAACGGCGGTTTGCTTTCTGATTTTCGCTATGGTAAAACTAATGCAGTTGAAAATTTTACATTCATGAGGATATTGGGCAAATCGCACGGTGTGCGGCTGAAGATAGAGAATAATTATGATGAAACTTAATGGAACGCCTCTCAGAACATCTTGTTGCCAACTTTTCCTTTCTGCCATTCTTGCCAGTGAGCATCACTGGTGCAGCGAGCTATAGCGTCTTTCTCCCTTAACCGGTGCTGATGACTGGGTTCGCATCCCGTCGTTTGGTGTTGCCGGGCAAACTTCTTTAATACGTTTGGGTAGGTTTATCCCCAGAGATTTCTATATCTCAAGCGCCGCCGTGCGCCTGTTTGATGAGATAGATTGGGATAAATACGCCTTAGCGTGCGTGATTCGCCGTTTGGGAGAAAAATTATGATTTATTGGATCTTTTTAGGCTTTGCCATTACCGCCGAAATTATCGGCACCCTGTCCATGAAATACGCTAGCGTCAGCGGCGGTATGACCGGACACATCGTCATGTACGTGATGATCACCTTGTCTTACATCATGCTGTCATTAGCGGTAAAACGCGTGGCCCTGGGCGTTGCTTACGCCTTATGGGAAGGGATCGGTATCCTGTTTATTACCCTGTTTAGCGTGATGCTGTTTGATGAGCCAATCTCTGCGCTGAAAGTGCTGGGTCTGGTGGCGTTGATTGCCGGGATCCTGCTGGTGAAATCTGGCACCCGCAAGCCACGAAAACAGGTCAGCCCGCGAGGTGACAACCATGCAACAGCTTGAGTTGTACCACATTGGGTTTCTGGCTTTGGCCATCGTACTGGAGATTGTGGCCAACATCTTTCTGAAGATGTCTAACGGTTTTAGCCGAGTTTGGCTGGGGCTGTTGTCTCTGGTGTCGGTATTAGGGGCGTTCAGTGCGCTGGCGCAGGCGGTGAAGGGCATCGATCTTTCGGTCGCTTATGCGCTGTGGGGCGGTTTCGGTATTGCTGCCACTATCGCCGCCGGTTGGATCCTGTTCGGTCAACGGCTTAATGCCAAAGGCTGGATGGGGTTGGCCCTGTTACTGACGGGGATGGTCATTATCAAACTGGCTTAACAGCCAAATAAAAAACCGCAGGTATCTACTCTTGGTTTAAGGGTATGACCTGCGGTTTTTGTTTTACAGCGCCGCGATGATCTTGATTTCAACTTTGTATTTAGGATTCATCAGACGCGCTTCTACGGTACAACGTACCGGCGCGCTGCCTGCAACCACCCAGGCATCCCAGGCGGCATTCATGGCGGCAAAATCATCGCCGTTGGCCAGGAAAATGGTGGCGTCTAAAATCCGGCTCTTGTCCGAACCCACTCGCTCCAACAGCACATCGATAGCGGCCAAGGTGTTGGCGGTTTGCGCCGTAGCGTCATCGTCCAGATTTTCCGGGACGCTGGTGTAATAAACGGTGTCATTGTGGATCACCGCTTCTGACCAGCGCTGTGCCGGATCAATTCGTTCGATATTCATGCAATTATCTCCTTATCATCAACGTCATAAGCGTATCACAGCCGGGAACGGTTGTGTGTGTGGATAAAGTCGGTGGTAGCGGCGTGGCAGGCTTGGCATAATCACCGCTGAATGATACCGGCAGAGAGATAGCGTGGCAGACGATTTCGCACCAGAAGGCGCATTGGCGCAGGCAATTAAAGGGTTCAAACCCCGTGAACCGCAAAGATTGATGGCAGAGGCGGTAACGGAAGCCATCAATTTCAAACAGGAACTGGTCGTCGAGGCAGGAACCGGCACCGGTAAAACCTACGCCTATCTGGCACCGGCGCTGCGATCAAAGCGCAAGGTGATCATTTCCACCGGCTCCAAGGCCTTGCAGGATCAGCTTTACGCCCGCGATCTGCCCACCGTGGCCAAGGCATTAAAATATAAAGGCAAGCTGGCGCTGCTGAAGGGGCGTTCCAACTATCTGTGCTTGGAACGTCTGGAGCAGCAATCCATGGCCGGTGGCGAACTGGCTGGCCAGACGCTGATCGATCTGGTGCGGCTGCGCAGTTGGTCAACCCTGACGGAAGAAGGGGATATCAGCTCGTGCAGCGATGTGGCGGAAGACAGCTTTGTCTGGCCATTGGTGACCAGCACCAACGATAACTGTCTGGGCAGCGATTGCCCACTATATAAAGAGTGCTTCGTGGTCAAGGCCCGACGCCGGGCAATGGATGCCGACGTGGTGGTGGTTAACCATCATCTGTTTCTGGCGGATATGGTGGTCAAGGAGGGCGGTTTTGCCGAACTGATCCCGGAAGCGGACGTGATGATCTTCGACGAAGCGCATCAGATCCCGGATATCGCCAGCCAATACTTCGGCAAGCAGCTGACCAGCCGCCAACTGATGGATCTGGCCAAAGACATTACCATTGCCTACCGCACCGAGGTACGCGATAGCGCACAGTTGCAAAAGAGCGCCGATCGCCTTAGCCAGAGTACGCAGGATTTCCGTTTAGCGCTGGGGGAACCGGGTTTTCGCGGTAACCTTCGTGAGGTGCTTTCTCAACCTAACGTCCAGCGCGCCTTGCTGCTACTCGATGATGCGTTGGAACTGTGTTACGACGTGGTCAAGCTTTCCCTTGGCCGTTCGGCGTTGCTGGATGCCGCCTTCGAGCGTGCGACGCAGTTCCGCACCCGTCTTAAGCGGCTCAAAGAGGTTAACGAACCCGGCTTCAGCTATTGGTATGAATGTAACTCACGCAGTTTTGTGTTGGCGCTGACGCCATTGACGGTATCAGACCGCTTCCGCGAGATGCTGGATGAAAAGCCGGGCAGTTGGATTTTCACCTCGGCAACGCTGTCGGTGAATGAGCAAATGGGCCACTTTACCGATCGCTTGGGGCTGAATAAGGCCAAAACACTATTGTTACCCAGCCCGTTTGACTATGCCAATCAGGCGCTGCTATGCGTACCACGTTTCCTGCCTTCGCCGAATCAACCTGGTGGCGCACGTCAGTTGGCCCGAATGCTGCGGCCAATGATTGAGGCCAACCGGGGCCGCTGTTTCTTCCTCTGCACCTCGCATCAGATGATGCGTGAGCTGGCCGAAGAGTTCCGCGCCACCTTGACGCTGCCGGTGCTGTTGCAAGGGGAAACCAGCAAGGGTCAGCTATTGGCGCAGTTTGTCGAAGCGGGCAACGCGTTACTGGTGGCAACCAGCAGCTTCTGGGAAGGGGTGGACGTGCGCGGTGATGCGCTCTCCTGCGTGATTATCGATAAGCTGCCGTTTACCTCGCCGGACGACCCTTTGCTGAAGGCGCGCATTGAAGATTGCCGTTTACGCGGTGGCGACCCGTTCAACGACGTGCAACTGCCGGATGCGGTGATTACGCTCAAGCAGGGGGTTGGCCGTCTGATCCGCGATACTGACGATCGGGGCGTGCTGGTAATTTGTGATAACCGCCTGGTGATGCGCCCTTATGGTGAGGTGTTCCTCAACAGCCTGCCGCCAACGCCGCGTACCCGCGATCTGGCGCAGGCTATTGCCTTCCTCAAGGGTGAATAGGCGCGACTTCCGGGGTGTGCTACAATGCGCGCCCTGTATGAAACCACTGATATTTCCCGCCTGAGGTTTGGCATGTCCACGCGAATTTTAGCGATCGATACGGCGACGGAAGCATGTTCTGTCGCTATCTGGAATCAAGGCGAAGTTCACGCCCTGTTTGAACTGTGCCCACGCGAGCACACCCAGCGCATTTTGCCGCTGGTGCAGCAGGTGCTGGCCGAATCTGGATTATCCCTTTCACAACTCGATGCCTTGGCCTTTGGCCGTGGCCCCGGTAGCTTTACCGGCGTGCGTATCGGTATTGGTATTGCCCAAGGGTTGGCGCTTGGCGCCGAGCTGCCGATGCTCGGGATTTCCACGTTGCAAACCATGGCGCAAGGTGCCTGGCGCATGACCGGCGCGCAACGAGTGTTGGCGGCAATCGATGCCCGCATGGGCGAGGTCTATTGGGGCCAGTTTGAACGTCAGCTTGATGGCCAGTGGCTGGAAAGCGAAGGGGAAGCGGTGCTGTCTCCACAGCAGGCTCTGGAGCGTGCGCAGCATTTGCAAGGCGATTGGGCGCATGTGGGTACCGGCTGGCAAACCTACCCGGATTTGGTTGCCGGTTCCTCGCTGCACGTTACCGACGGGCAAATGCTGTTGCCGCAGGCCGAAGATATGCTGCCTCTGGCGCTACAGGCTTGGCAACAGGGCCTGGCGGTCAGCGTGGAAAATGCTGAGCCGACCTATTTGCGTAATGAAGTGACATGGAAGAAGCTACCGGGACGCGAATAGTTTCCTATAGTTAATCTACAGTTGTCGCCGATAGAAAACAGCTCCGCCTGCAACTTGCGCTAAGGTGTGTTGTCGAAGTTACAGCTAAATCAGGAGATTGCGATGATGTTAACCCGTACTTTGAGTAAAAAGCTGTTAACGCTGGCAATCGCAGGCAGCGTGTTGGCGCTCTCTGGCTGTGTGACTATTCCGGATGCCATCCAAGGCACCAGCCCCACGCCGGTCGATCAACTGTCGATGGTGCAAAACGCGCCGAAACAGTTTACCGGTGCAGAAGCACGCTTCGGCGGTACCGTCGTTGCGGTGGCTAATGAACGTGGGCGTACCATTCTGGAGATTGCGGCGGTGCCGCTGGATTCTGGCGCTCGCCCAATATTGGGGGAACCTTCGCAAGGCCGTTTGCTGGCTTCGGTTAACGGTTTCCTCGATCCGGTCGACTTCAGAGGGCAACTGGTCACCGTGGTTGGGCCGATCACCGGCCTACGGGACGGCAAGATTGGCATGACGCCTTACCGCTTTGTCACCATGGATGCGACCGGCTTCAAGCGTTGGCGCATTGCCCAGCAGATTGTGATGCCACCACAGCCTATGGGGCCGTGGGGCTGGCATAACGGCCCGTGGGGCCCAGGCTGGGGCGGGGGGTATGGTTGGTATAATCCAGGTCCGGCGCAGGTGCAAACATTCGTTACGGAGTAAGGACGCAGGTTTCAGGTCTCGGCAAGTAGGATAGTTTTTACACTTTAGGGCGGCTTAATGGCCGCCTTAACTTTTTTTGTTGTGCGGTTGCGTCGGCAATTAGTGACGCACATCGCAACCTGAATATTGTTTAAAACCCAAACTGGTACGCTGAGTTAAAATATTGTTAAAGTTTGGCTGCAATTTTGGGGGCTACGATGATAATTAGTAATGATTTCAGGAGTAATAGCTTGGAAAAGGTCTGGTTAAAACGTTACCCGGCGGATGTTCCGGCAGAAATCGATGCCGATCAATACACATCCCTGATCGAAATGTTTGAGAATGCGGTTGCCCGTTATGCGGATCAACCCGCCTTTATCAACATGGGTGAGGTGATGACCTTCCGCAAGCTGGAAGAGCGTAGCCGAGCGTTTGCTGCCTACCTGCAAAATGAGTTGGGGCTGAAAAAAGGCGACCGTGTGGCACTGATGATGCCCAACCTGTTGCAGTATCCGATCGCCCTGTTCGGCATTTTGCGGGCGGGGATGGTGGTGGTCAACGTCAACCCGCTGTATACCCCCCGTGAGTTGGAACATCAGTTGAACGACAGCGGTGCCAGCGCAATAGTCATCGTCTCCAACTTTGCCCACACCTTGGAAAAGGTGGTGTTCAAAACGCAGGTTAAACACGTTATTCTGACCCGTATGGGCGATCAGCTCTCCGCAGCCAAAGGCACGTTGGTCAACTTTGTGGTGAAGTACATCAAGCGGCTGGTGCCCAAGTACGACCTGCCGGATGCCATCTCGTTTCGTAGCGCGTTGCAGCGTGGACGCCGTCTGCAATACGTGAAGCCAGATATTATCAATACCGATCTGGCGTTCCTGCAGTATACCGGCGGCACTACCGGCGTGGCGAAAGGCGCGATGCTGACCCACCGCAACATGCAGGCCAACCTGGTACAGGCCAAGGCGGCTTATGTGCCGTTACTGCGTGAAGGGCAAGAGTTGGTGGTCACCGCCTTGCCGCTGTATCACATATTTGCGTTGACGGTGAACTGCCTACTGTTTATCGAGTTAGGTGGCCGTAGTCTGCTGATCACCAACCCACGTGATATTCCGGGCTTGGTGAAGGAACTGGCAAAATATCCGTTCAGCGCCATGACTGGGGTAAATACCCTGTTTAATGCGCTTTTGAACAATGAAGATTTCCAGAAACTCGACTTCTCCACGCTGCGGCTTTCTGTCGGCGGAGGGATGTCGGTGCAGAGATCGGTGGCGGAAAAGTGGGAAAAGCTGACCGGGCATCATTTGCTGGAAGGTTATGGGCTGACGGAGTGTTCTCCGCTGGTTGCTGGCAACCCGCATGACTTGAAGCATTACAGCGGTAGCATCGGCCTGCCGGTGCCATCTACGGATATCCGGTTGGTGGATGATGACGGCAAAGATGTACCGCTCGGTCAACCCGGTGAACTTTGGGTTAAAGGGCCGCAAGTTATGTTAGGCTATTGGCAACGCCCTGATGCGACGGACGAAGTGTTGCGCGATGGTTGGTTGGCGACCGGGGATGTCGTTACCGTGGATGATGAGGGCTTTATCCGCATCGTTGACCGTAAGAAAGATATGATCCTGGTTTCTGGTTTTAACGTCTATCCGAACGAGATCGAAGAGGTCGTCAGTCAGCATCCGAAAGTGTTGGAATGTGCGGCCATCGGGGTGCCCAGCGATGCCTCGGGTGAGGCGGTGAAGATTTGTGTGGTGAAGAAAGATGGTTCACTCACCAAAGAAGAGTTGCTAACCCATTGCCGTCGGCACCTGACAGGGTATAAAGTGCCAAAAATTGTTGAGTTCCGTGACGAACTGCCGAAGTCGAACGTCGGCAAGATCTTACGACGGGAACTGCGTGACGAACAGAAAAAGCCCAAGGCTGCCGATGCCGCCTAGGCCAATCGTTACTGCTCCTTTTCAACAGCGCCGGTGAATAGCCGGCGTTGTTGTGTTTGAATCATGAAAAACCACCAAGAGAATGATGTTTTGAATTATCAGTTGATCACTACCGATGCCGGATTGCAGCAGGTCTGCGAGCAGGCAAGAAACTACGCCCAGGTGGCGCTGGATACCGAGTTTGTCCGCACGCGAACCTATTATCCGCAGTTAGGCCTGATCCAGCTATACGATGGTGAACAACTTTCCCTGATCGATCCGCTTCCCATCAAGCAGTGGCAACCCTTTATCGACCTGCTGGCCGATACCGCCGTAGTGAAATTTCTGCACGCTGGTAGCGAGGATCTGGAGGTGTTTCTGAACGCCTTCAAGACGCTGCCGACACCGATGGTCGACACCCAAATCCTGGCGGCCTTCAGCGGCCATACGCTGTCCTGTGGCTTTGCCAAGCTGGTGACGGAGTATATGCAGGTCGATCTCGATAAGAGTGAATCGCGTACCGACTGGCTGGCACGACCACTGACCGAGCGCCAATGCGTTTATGCCGCGGCTGATGTGTTCTATCTGTTGCCGATGGCCAAGCAACTGGTGCAGGAGACCGAGGAGGCGGGTTGGACCGCTGCAGCCGATAACGAGTGCTGCTTGCTCTGCCAACGGCGCAGTGAGGCGCTAGCGCCAGAATTGGCCTATCGTGAAATCACCAATGCTTGGCAGTTACGTCCGCGCCAGTTGGCTTGCCTGCAAAAACTGGCTGAATGGCGTTTGCGTCAGGCGCGCGAACGCGATCTGGCGGTGAACTTTGTGGTGCGTGAAGAGAACCTATGGGCCGTGGCGCGCTATATGCCGGGCTCGCTCGGTGAACTGGAGGCGCTGGGGTTGAGTGGCCCGGAGATCCGCTATCATGGCAAAACCCTGGTGGCGCTGGTGGCGCAAGCGAATGCTCTGGATGAATCAGCCTTGCCGGCACCGTTGAGCAACCTGGTCGATCATCCTGGCTATAAGAAAGTGTTCAAGGAGATTAAGGCTGCCATTACGTTGGTGAGTGAGCAGAGTGGCCTTAGCGTCGAACTGCTGGCTTCGCGGCGGCAGATTAACCAGTTGCTGAATTGGCACTGGAAATTGAAAGAGAGTGACTCGCTGCCTGAGTTAATCAGTGGCTGGCGTGGCGAGCTATTAGCCGCGCCGTTGCAGGCGATCCTACAGGATTATTAATCGTTAAACATCAGGCGGGGCAGTTTAAAACAAACTGTTCCGTTTCATCTCGCTAAAAATAAAGCGAAGAAAATCTTGATCGCCAGCATTCACCATAAAGAAAGTGGTGTCAAAAAGAGCTGAGAGTTGTCTCAATAGCGCGGAGTTTTTATTTTTACGAGCGCGTTTATAACTGGACGAATATACAGTGACCTCCTGTATAAAAATATACAGGAGGCACTCATTGCATCGCAATCATTTAGGTGTTTCTTCCGATTCCGGTAGCGTCACGTTAAGTTCAAGTACCGAAATATCGTCCCCTTTCTGCTCGAATTGCACGTGCAGCATTTCGGGGTCGATCTGAATGTATTTACAAATTACCGCAAGAATATCGCGCTTTAAATCGGGCAGATAGTGGGGTTCGCTGTCCCCACGACGACGTTCTGCGACGATAATCTGCAGCCGTTCCTTGGCTACACTGGCTGTTGATTTTTTGCGGGACAGAAAGAAGTCTAACAGAGCCATGGTTTATCCCCCAAAAAGGCGTTTCAGGAAGCCCTTTTTCTCTTCTTCGATGAAGCGGAACGGGCGTTCTTCCCCTAACAGGCGGTGAACGGTATCGTCATAGGCCTTACCGGCATCGGACTCACTATCAAGAATAACAGGTTCGCCCTGGTTAGAGGCACGTAATACCGACTGATCTTCCGGGATCACGCCAAGCAGTGGAATACGCAGGATTTCCAGCACGTCTTCCATGCTCAACATGTCGCCACGGCTGACGCGGCCCGGGTTGTAACGGGTTAGCAGCAGATGTTCCTTGATCGGGGATTCCCCTCTCTCGGCACGGCGTGATTTGGAAGCCAGAATGCCCAGGATACGGTCGGAGTCACGTACTGAAGACACTTCCGGGTTGGTGGTGATGATGGCTTCATCGGCAAAATACAGCGCCATCAAGGCACCGGATTCGATCCCTGCAGGTGAGTCACAAACCACAAATTCGAAGGCCATCTCGTCGAGATCGCTGAGGATTTTTTCCACGCCTTCACGAGTCAGTGCGTCTTTGTCACGGGTTTGCGAAGCGGGCAGAATATAGAGGTTGTCGGTGCGCTTGTCTTTGATTAACGCCTGGTTCAGCGTGGCGTCACCTTGGATAACGTTCACGAAATCGTAAACTACCCTGCGTTCACATCCCATGATGAGGTCAAGATTACGCAGACCGATATCAAAGTCGATCACCACGGTTTTCTTGCCATTCTGGGCCAAGCCGGTCGCAATGGCCGCACTTGATGTGGTCTTGCCAACGCCCCCTTTACCCGATGTAACAACAATAATGCGTGCCATGAAATGGATTCCTTGTCAAAAGGGCTTAATTTAAAGGTTGTATGGTTAAAGCATTATCCAACAGGCTGAGCCTTGCTGCCTGCCCGAGGTACTCGGACGGGATCTGATCGCTCAACCAGTACTGCCCTGCGATAGAGACTAGCTCAGCACCCAGGTGCGTGCAAAAAATCTGACACTGGGTATCGCCAGAGGCGCCAGCCAGTGCACGGCCACGCATGCTACCGTAAATATGAATATTGCCGTCGGCAATCAGTTCGGCACCGGCGCTGACGCTGTTGGTGACGATCAAATCGCTGTTACGGGCGTAAATCTGTTGACCTGAACGGACAGGAGTACTGATGATGCGTGTTTTGGCTGGGGCATTATCAGGCACTGGTGCGATCACCGGAGCCTGCGGGGCCGCCTTCTGGCCTTTACCTTCATTGAGCAGTGGCAAACCGGCGCGGGCGATGGACCGTTTCTGCCGCTCATCTTTGCAACCGCTGATGCCGACCACGCGCAGCCCAGCCGCAGTGACAGCCCGTTGAATTTCTTTCCAGTCTGCGTCGCCGTTCAGCGTAGCAACATTAATAACAACAGGGGCATTTTTGAGAAAAGCTGGCGCTTGTTCCACCTTTTCTTGCAGTGCCTGGCGTATTACCTCGGGTTCGCAATTATGTAAATGAACCACCGATAGGGTAAAACTGCTGCCTTTTAGCTCAATTGGCGATTGTGACATCTATCCTGACTCAGTCTCAGCAACTTAAATCCCCGGAATACCACTCGGGGTGCGATATTCCGAAGTACTATAAGCATGTTATAGTCAGAGTTATATCCAGGCAAGACGCTGCCTCAATTAAATAGAGTTTTAAAAATGTTTTGTGTCATCTATAGAAGTGCCAAGCGCGATCAGACTTATCTTTATGTCGAAAAAAAAGACGATTTCTCTCGGGTGCCGGAAGATCTGATGAAAAGTTTTGGCACTCCGCAGTATGCCATGATGCTGTCGCTCGACGGGCGTAAGAAATTGGCCTCAGCGGATATCGAGAAGGTGAAAGAAGCCCTAAAACAGGAAGGGTTTTATCTGCAGTTCCCACCGCCGGTGGAAAACCTATTAAACCTTCATTTGTCTGACGCCAACAAATAACCTGGCGTCGATTTTCAACCCTGTGTTAACGCCAGCTTTTAAGCATCATCTGCATCTGGCGGCAGGTCGTCACAGGTAGGGAAAATCATGAAGAAGATGTCGATGATGCTAACGCTGCTCCTTTTGGCTGGCTGCGTTAAACAGGTGGGGGCGGCTCCTGCGTCTGCACCTGTTGCACCGCCTGCCGGGAGTACGCTGGCCGAAACCGGGCGTGATCCCGCGGAGTTCCCGGCCTATGTGGAACAACTGAAGCGGCGGGCCATCAAGCAGGGTATCCCAGCGGCTACCGTTGAGAACGCGTTTGCCAACGCGCATTTTGTCGATCGGGTGATTAATGCCGATCGTAATCAGTTGGAAAAGAAAATTACGCTGGATGATTACCTCAGCCGAGTGTTGCCCACGTGGAAGATCCAGCGGGGCCGCGAGATGCGTCAGCAATATCAGCCACGGCTGGCACGAGTGACGGCACGTTATGGCGTCCCGGAGCAATATATTGTCGCGCTATGGGGTATGGAAAGCGCCTTTGGCAAGATACAGGGTAAGGAAGACGTTGTTTCTGCGTTGGCGACGCTGGCGTTTGAAGGCCGCCGTGAAGCGTTCTTTACCAAACAGTTGATGGCAGCCTTACAGATTATTGAGCAGGGCCACGTTGATGCGGGCAACCTGAAAGGGTCTTGGGCGGGGGCGATGGGGCAGAGCCAGTTTATGCCGACCTCGTTTTTGACCTATGCCGCAGATGGGGACGGTGACGGTAAAATCGATATCTGGAATAATCTCGACGATGTGTTTGCCTCCACCGCCAACTACCTGGCTACCGAAGGCTGGCAGCCTGGGGTTGGTTGGGGCCGTGAAGTCAAACTGCCCGCGCAATTCAATGCTGAACAACTAGGGTTGAAAGATTCCCAGGGGCATCGCGAGGAACAGTGGGCGGCTAAAGGGGTGGTGTTAGCGGATGGATCACCTTTACCAGCCTCAGGCTTGCGTAGTTGGGTGATTGCTCCAGATGATATGCAAGGACGCGCATTCCTGGTTTATGATAACTTCCGTACTCTCATGCACTGGAATCGTTCGTATTATTTCGCGATCAGCGTGGGAATGATGGCCGACGGTATCGGTCAATAGGTCGGTAACTACCAGGTGCCTGGCATGGCACCCCGTACGTATCATGGGCTGAGATTATCTGGCCCTTACACTGTGGTTGGGAGAGGCGGTATGTATCAACATAGAGACTGGCAAGGAGCGTTGCTTGATTTCCCGGTAAGCAAAGTGGTTTGCGTAGGCAGCAACTACAGCGATCACATCAAGGAGATGGGGAGTGTCACCCCGCCTGAGCCGGTGTTGTTTATCAAACCTGAAACGGCATTGTGTGATATTCGTCAACCGGTAGCGATCCCCAAGGGGCTGGGGTCGATTCATCATGAAGTCGAGTTGGCGGTGCTGATTGGCACCCCGTTAAAGCAGGCCAATGAAGATCGTGTGGCCCGTGCCATTGCGGGCTATGGCGTGGCGCTGGATTTGACCTTGCGCGATCTGCAGGCCGGCTTCAAGAAGGCGGGGCAACCTTGGGAAAAAGCCAAGGGGTTTGATGGCTCTTGCCCAATCTCCGGCTTTATTCCTGTGGCTGAATTTGGCGATCCGCAAAATACCGAGTTGTCTTTGTCGATCAATGACGAACTGCGCCAGCAGGGTAATACCCGCGATATGATCAATCCGATCTTGCCGCTGATCGCCTATATGAGCCGTTTCTTTACGCTGCGTGCGGGCGACATCATTCTGACCGGTACTCCTCAAGGGGTCGGGCCAATGGTTTCCGGCGATATGCTGAAAATTTCGCTTAACGGTAAAACCCTCAGTACCCGAGTGATTTAATCCCGCTCTGTCTTTCTGCCTGTCGGGCTTTCTGGGTGCTACAGGCAGAAACCTCATTGGTGCCTTACACTGTAATTATCCACGTTGGATGTCGTTGCGGCTGGCAGGGGCAGCCGGGGAAACATTTCCTTTTGCGCTGAGTGTCTATATAGTGTGCCCCCTTGAACCTGCTTGCAGGTGGTTTGTTCATTTACCTATTTTCGGAAGTCGATATGTCACAACTCCCTTTTTGGCAACAGAAGACGCTGGACGAAATGTCTGAGGCAGAGTGGGAATCGCTGTGCGACGGATGTGGGCAATGCTGTCTGAACAAGCTGATCGATGAAGATACCGATGAGATTTACTTCACCAACGTGGCCTGCGATCAGCTCAATATCAAATCCTGCCAATGCCGCAACTACGAGCGCCGCTTTGAGCTGGAAGAAGACTGCATCAAGCTGACGCGCGAAAACCTCACCACGTTCGACTGGCTGCCGCCAACCTGCGCCTATCGCCTTATTGGCGAGGGTAAACCCTTGTTCGACTGGCACCCGTTGGTCAGCGGATCAAAAGCGGCAATGCACGGTGAGCGCATTACCGTACGCCATATCGCGGTGCGTGAAAGCGAAGTCGTGGATTGGCAGGACCATATTCTTAACAAACCTAGCTGGGCTAGGTGAGTAATGGTATGTCGAAATAAACTAACTAGCTGTATCGAATAGTGTTACAAGTGAGAGTAGAACGCCGACACGCCGTGAACCTGTCCACGGGGGGCTTGTGGGGGCGAATCGCGCATCCCTGCGCTCAACGGGCGGCTAACCTGCAATGACGCCCATCATGTCTCAAGCTTGTGGTGTTGCGGTATTAAAAGCGGTCTGGGCAGTAGGCTTATCGCACCACCAAGACCGAGGTTTTGGCATACCTGACGACCGATGATGCCGTTGTGCCAAGCAAGAAGGTAGTGATACTTGGCCTGCGCGAACCGACAACGATCAGATCGGCGCTGATCTCATCTGCAAAATTTAAAATCCGATCCCGTGGCGCGCCGATCTCTACCGAACAGTGCACTCGACCTTCCGGGATATCAAACGCCGTAACGGCTTTCTTTAACTCCGCTAGCGCAATTTGTATCCGCTCATCATCGCTGGGCAGCAACCGCTCGGGGTGCGACAGACCATACTCATAATATGAGAGCATGGGGGAAAGTACGGCGAGGAAATGGATATGCGGGTAGTCGATGCTTGCCAGTGAATTAATAGTGGGAATGACTTTCTGTGTTAACTCGATTTCAGCCAAATCAATGGGCGCTAAGATAGTCTTGTACATACAACCTCCATAATGAGTAGGTGATGTGCATACTACTGCGTGATTAATCTACCAAATTTGCTGCAACATTGGGGTGACACAGATCGAAGTTATGGCCGATCCACCGAATAACCCGCGGATCGGCTGAAAAGCCAGGTTTCTATATCAATGGCTTGTGTAACATGTCTTGCAAGACGTTCAGCGGGGCATGGTGCGGGTTTTTCATGGCGCTCACTGGTAAAATAAAGGTTTGTTCCAGCATATATTGCCCGGCCATGGCGGCATGCGGGGTTTGATCGGAAAAACAGATCCAGCTGCTTCCAGGGGGGAATTCAACCGCCTGCTGGGGGCCGCTTTCCTGATAGTCTTTATCTGCCTTCATCGCATCGTGCATTTGCAGCATCAGGTGATCGTAGTGGCTACGTCGTGTTTTGGTAATGCCAACTTTATTTTGCAACCAACTGGAGAAGGGCGAATAACGTTTCAGGCGTGGCAGAAAACGTTGTGCCAATTCCGGGAACGGCTCCCCAACGCGCCACTGGCGGCTTTCACCATGAGGGTTGATGTTGGTGAATATGCGTAAAATACGGTTGCCATAATTGGGGCGCGAAGGGAACGCATCCACATGCAGGCGGCGGTCGTCCTTGCGCCATGAGGTCGTGGCTGTCCAGGCGGATATCGGATGCAGGCGCAGGCTGTTGGTGGGCATTTGCACTGCGTGCCGATATTCGGGCAGGACGGAATTGACTAAATGCTGGCAGGCTTGATAGTGCCGAGCCAGTAATTTATGTACCGCTTCGCGTTTGGCCTCAAGCGCAACCCCCGTCAGCTTTTGCTGTTCTGGCTGGTAGCTAATATTTTTGCGTTTAGGATCGACCAACTCTGGGGTGAGTAAGGTTTTTTCCGCGTCGGTCAGATTAAAGGCCAGATGAGGGAAATAGAGCACCTTGCCGCTTTCCAATTCGGCTACTGCATCCAGATTGGCACAGGAGGTGGCATTCCAGTCTAAATAGGGCAGCGTTGTGATGGCCGATTGCAGATTGATTTTATTTTCTGACATAGTGTTCCCTTGCTCAAAATACCCTGTCTATCTTATTGGCTGCGACTGTTCAGTGGGTGAGCGCCTGCGGTCTTGGTAGACGTAGGCGTTTATCATGCAGAGCATAGCCGAAATAGCCCCCTAATCGGGCAGCCAAGTTAAACGAAAGTTAAACGAGAGGGTAAATAAATCAGGGCGGATGAGGGGCTGTCTCTTATACACATCTCCGAGCCCACGAGACAGGAGGTATCATCGCGTATGCCGTCTTCTGCTTGGAAAAGGGGGGGGGGGGGGGGGGGGGGGGGGGGGGGGGGGGGGGGGGGGGGGGGGGGGGGGGGGGGGGGGGGGGGGGGGGGGGGGGGGGGGGGGGGGGGGGGGGGGGGGGGGGGGGGGGGGGGGG